>NZ_JBWKUN010000002.1:0-121743 GCF_059420865.1 Janthinobacterium sp. GW821-FHT03C10
ATACCCGCCAGGCGCTGGCGACGGTTCAGTGCGGCGAACTGGGCGATGAAGGTTTTCCATTGGCCGGTCTGCATGGAAGGCTCCCGTTTGTCTGCGATGTACAGTCAGACAGCAGGGATACAGGAAGATTCCCGGACTTCCCCTACTTAGCGGGAACAGAGCCATAATTTATTGGGGGTTACTTAGGCCAGGCGCATCCAGAGCGCCGGCGCGGCGCCTTCCGGGCCGGCCGGCGACCCTGAGGCCTCTGCCGTGCAGCGGCCCTCTTCCAGCCGCACGATGCGGTCCGCCACGTGACGGGCGATGGGCAGATTGTGCGTGATCAGCAGCAGGGCCAGGCCGCGCGCCTCCTGCACGTCGAGCAGCAGCCGCAGCACCTTCGCCTGCACCGAGGCGTCCAGCGCGGCGGTCGGTTCATCGGCCACCAGCACGGCCGGATCGCCGATCAGCGCCCGCGCGATGGCCAGGCGCTGCAATTCCCCACCGCTCAAGCTGCGCGCCCGGCGCGCCAGGAACGCCGGCGTGGCCGGCAGGCGTACGTCGGCCAGCGCCCGCAGCGCCGCCGCGCGGCAGGCGTCCACGCTGCCGCGAGCCGCGATGACGAGCGGCTCGGCCACCGCCTCGAACACGGTGAAGTGGCTGGCCACCGAGGCGCCCGCATGCTGCGGCACGTAGGCGATGCCCGCCGCCGCGCCGCCCGGCTCGCGCGCCGGCGTGTCCACGCTGCCCGCATCGGCCTGCTGCAGGCCGACGAGGATGCGCGCCAGGGTCGACTTGCCCGCGCCGGAGGCGCCCACGATGACCACCGTTTCGCCCGACTGCACCTCCAGGTCCACGCCCGCCAATACCGCTTGCCCGCCCAGGCGCTTGTGCACGCCGCGCGCCGACAGCACGGTGACGATGCCGCCGCGCAGGCAGGCCACGCCCGTGGCGTCGAGCGCCGGCGCTTCCTCGCCGCAGCGCTCGATGCGCTGGCTGCAGCGGCTGGCGAAGGCGCAGCCGCGCGCGTTTTCCTCATGCGTGCCGGCGATGCCCTGCAAGTCCTTGCCGTTCTCGCGCGGCCAGGCGCGCAAGAGGCCGCGCGTATACGGATGGCGCGGCGACGCCAGCACCGATGCGGCCGGCCCCGTTTCCACGGCGCAGCCGCCATACAGCACCAGCACGTCGCCATCGAGCGCGCGCGCCAGTTCCAGGTCGTGCGTCACCACCACCAGCTGGCGCTGCGCCGCTTCGGCGCGCAGGCGCCCGAGCACCAGCGCGCTGGCGGCGGGATCGAGCGCGGACGTCGGCTCGTCCAGCACCAGCAGTGCCGGCGCGGGCGCCAGCGCCGCCGCCAGCAGCACGCGCTGCAGCTGGCCGCCGCTGCATTGGGCCGGATAGCGACGGTGCAGGATTTCCGGCAGGCCCAGCGAAACGAGCAAGGCGCCGGCCGCCTGTTCGGCCGGCCCGCGCCGCATGCCCAGATGCCGCCGCAAAGGCGCCACCACCTGGGCCAGCAAGGTGTGCTGGGGATTGAGGGCGTCGTGCACGTCTTGCGGCACCAGGCCCGCCTGGCGGCCGCGCCAGCGCCGCAGCGCCGTTTCGTCCGCATCCGCCAGCTGTATGCCGCCGGCGCGCAAGCTGCCGCTGCAGTGCCCCGGCGCCAGGCCGAGCAAGGCGCGCGCCAGGGTGCTCTTGCCGGCGCCCGATTCGCCGATGATCGCCAGCGGCACGCCGGGGCGCGTCTGGAAGTGCAATTGGCGCAGCAGCTGGCGGCCATCCGCCTCGACGCAGAATCCTGCCGCCGCTAGCATCGCGCGCCCTCGTCGAGGCCCTGGCCCAGCAGCGCCAGCGCGATCAGCAGCATGGCCAGGCACAGCCACGCCGCCAGGATCCAGGCGCGCGCGTCGGGATGGGCAAGATAGGGCATGGCTTCATTGAGCATGCCGCCCCAGGTCGGGGTGCGCGGATCGGCCAGGCCGAGGAAGGCCAGGCCCGCATAGTGGAACACGGCGCGGCGCACCAGGGCGACGGCCTGCACGGCCAGCAGTCCCGCCATGGCCGGCCATACGTGGCGCCGCAGCAGGTAGATGCCCGATGCCTCCGCCAGGCGCGCCGCATCCAGGCTCTCCTGGCGCCATACCTGGCGCAGGCGCAGGCGCAGCGCGCGAAATTCGGCATCCCAGCCGAATGCCGCCAGCATCGCCACCAGGGCAGGCGCACCGGGCTGCATGGCCGAGGCGATGACGATGAAGACCAGGGTGGACGGCAAGGCGCCGAACAGGTCGGCCAGCCGCAGCACGAGCGCATCGGCGGCGGGCCAGGCCAGGCCCGCCAGCGCCAGCAGCACCGCCAGCGCGATGCTGGCGGCGCTCACGGCCACGCCGATGCCCAGGGTGGGCAGCGCGGCGGCCGCCAGGCGCCGCAGGACGTCGCGGCCCAGGTCATCGGTGCCCAGCCAGTGCATGCCGTCCGGCGGCGCCAGCACGGCTTCGAAGGCGCCGCCGGACGCCGGCTGCAGCCAGCTGGCGCCGGCCAGCATGAGCGCCAGCGCCAGCAGCAGTCCCGCCCCCGCGCGCACGGAGGCGTTCATGGCGCGCGCTGCCCGCGCAGCGCCAGGCGGCCGGCCAGGACATCGGCCAGCAAGTTCATGGCGAACAGCAGCAGCCCCGTCGCCAGCAGCGCGCCGCGCACCAGCGGGTAATCGTGCTTGGCGATGGCGTCCGTCAGCGCCAGGTTGATGCCGGGATAGGCGAGGACGGTTTCCGCATACACGGCGCCCGACACCAGGCGCGCGGCCACGCCGCCCAGGCGCGACAGCACGACGGCAAGCACGTTGGGCGCCAGGTGGCGGTAGCGCAAGGCGAACGGTCCCACGCCCTGCGCGCGGGCCAGCTCCATGAAGGTGCGCTGGCGTACGCTGACGGCCGTGGCGCGCGCGCTCAGGAACACGCCGGCGGCGGCGGGCAGCGCCATGGCGCACACGGGCAGCACCAGGTGCCGCGCGCGCTCCAGCCAGGCGGCCGCGCCCGTCTGCATGGAAAACGGCGCCATGGCACCATTGCTGGGCAGCCATTGCAAGCCATAGGCGAACAGCATCACCAGGCCCATCGCCAGGGCGAACGGCGGGATGCTGTCGAGCGCCAGGGTGGCGGCCGTCAGCGCACGGTCCGCCGCCCTGCCCTGCGCGAACGCGGCCTCGATGCCCAGCACCACGCCCAGCAGCAGGGCCAGCGCCAGCGCGCAGGCCACCAGCAGCACGGTCCACGGCAGGTACTGCGCCAGCAAGGCCGCCACCGGCATGCCATGCTGGATGGAATAGCCAAGGTCGAGCCGCAGCAGCTGCGCCAGGTGCTCCAGGTACAGCTGCCACAGCGGCTGTCCGCCGCCCAGGCCATGGCGCGCCAGCAGGGCGCCGCGTTCGGCCGCATCGAGTTCGATCAGCGCATCCTGTCCCAGCAAGGCCGTGACGGGGTCGCCGGGCATGAGCAGCGGCAGCGCGAAGTCGAGGCTGACGAGCGCCAGCAAGGCGAGCACATAGCCCGCGGCGCGCCGGCCCATGAAGGTGGTAGCGCTCAGCGTCGGCTCCCGTCTACCGCACGAACATCAATTTGTTCAGCGGCAGCGAGATGCCGACGCCGATGCCGCCCGGCGTGAACCACGGCCGCAGGCGCGCATTGGCCGCCGTGCTCCATAGCGGCGAATACAGGAAGAAGGCCGGCAATTCCTCGGCGTAGATGGCCTGGGCACGGTCGAGCAGCGCGCGCCGTGTGGCCACATCGACGGTGCCGACCTGCTGCTGCAGCAGCTCGAGCAGATCGGCGCGGCGGAAGGCATCGCTGTAGGCGCCGTTGCCCGCCGTTTGCCGCAGCATGCTTTCCGGGTCGCCATTGCTGCCCTGGCTGACGAGGGCCAGGTCGAAATCGGCGGCGGCGATGCGCGCGCCCAGGATGCCGCTGTCCATGATGCGCACATGGACTTCCAGGCCCAGCTTTTCCAGCTGGCCGGCCAGCTGGCTGGCGGGCCGCGCCAGACTGCGCGCCGCCGCCAGGTCGAGCACCCAGGGCTTGCCGCCGCTGTCGCGCAGGCGGCCGTCCGGCGCGGCGCGGTAGCCCAGCTCCGCCAGCATGCGGCGCGCGGCAGAAAGATCGTAGGCATATGCGGCGAACGGCGCGCCGCTCTGCCAGATGCTGCCGCGCGCGAAGCGTCCCGCGGACACCTCGCCCTGCCCGTTCTCGACGACGCGCAGCAATTCCTGCCGGTCGATGCCGCGGGCGATGGCCTGGCGCAGGCGCTTGTCGTCAAACGGCGGGCGCGCATGATTGAAGCGCAGCCGCACGGGATGGCCGGAGGGTGCGCTGACCACGGTGGCGAAACGGGTCACCTCGGCCACCAGCGGCGCCGGCAGGCTGCGGATCATGTCCACCTGGCCCCGTTTCAACGCCCCCACGGCAAGCGAAGGCTGCATGCGCAGGAACAGTACGCTACGCACCCTGGGCGGGCCCAGGTAGTATTCTTCGTTCGCGGTAAACAAATAGCGGCCCGCCGCCTTGTCGTACGCGCCCAGGCGGTAGGGGCCGCTGCCCACGATGTCGGCCGGTTTCACCTGCTGGGGGGCGCCCAGGCGCGCATACACATGCTGCGGCAGGATGAACACCGACCCGGCCAGCTGCGCCACGAAAGGCGCATACACGCGCTTCAGGCGCACGCGCACGCGCCCTTTTCCCAGATCGTCCACGCCGTCGACGGCGCTCAAATCGAACAGCGGATGCGGGTGCTGGCGCAGATAGGCAAAGGTAAACACCACGTCCGCCGCCGTGACGGGCAGGCCGTCATGCCAGCGCGCATCGGGCCGCAAGGTGAATTCGATGGTGCGATGGTCGGCGCTTTCCCGCCACGCGCTGGCCAGGCCCGGCACCAGCTTGCCGCTGGCATCGCGCCACACGAGGGTGTCGAAAATCAGGCTGGTCAGCGTATAGCCCATGCCGCCGCTGGCATGGGTGTAGGGCGTGGGCAAGCCAAAGTCGCCCTGCTCATCGGCAATGGTACAGCGCTCGATGCGCGGCGCCGGGGGCGGCCGCTGGGCGCTGGCGCCGGCACACGCCAGCGCGCCGGCAAGGAGAAGGGGGAAAAGCAAGCGAAGACGGGGCACCAGCGTTCCTGACAATCAGAAGAGAAGCCAACCCTGGCCGCCATGGGCCGGGGGCATGTGCTGCACAAGATTCCCATATGAATGAGAATTATTTACAGCTGCATATCTTATGATTGCCGCCCTGCCCAGGCAAATTGTCTTTCCGGAGGGCTGGTATCGGAAAAACCGAGGGGTGGCGTGGCCGCCAGTCCGGTCTCAGGCGCCGGAGCGGTGCAGGCGCCATAGCCGGTGCCCGCCGAACGCCAGGCATTCCAGGTCGCCCGCCACGCGCAGATGCTCCAGCGCCGCGGCGACGACGTCCTGTGGACACTGCCCGGCCAGCCACCACTGCGCCACGCCCTCGAGCGTGTCGGTGCCGTGGGGATGCCGGGCCAGGTAAGTGCGGATCAGCTGGATGGCGATGTCGATGTCGGTGGAAAAGGAAGTCATGGCATACGGTAGAGAGGTATCGTCAAAAACACGCGTTCCGCGCCGGCAAGGCCGCGGCCCGCGATCAGCAGTCTTACTCGCCCTGCTCCGGCGCGCGCCCGATCTCGCCGTCGAGATTGGCCAGGAACCAGGCCAGCGACGCCATCAGCGCCACGTTGCGCTTGAGGTGATCCGGGTCGACCTTGTCCAGGGTATCGGCCGGCGTATGGTGGTAGTGGAAGTAGCTGTGGCTGTCGACCAGCGGCTCGAAGCTGGGCACGCCGCCCGTTTCCAGGCGGTGCAAGTCGCCCGTGCCCAGCGCGTCGCGGCGCGTAAACGCGTGCGCGCCCATCGGCTGCAAGGCGGCCAGCAACGGCGTAAACAGTTTTTCCGCCTTCGCTCCCACGCTGGCCTTGATGCCGAACGGGCGGCCGGCGCCGCTGTCCATCTCGATGGCCGCGTATTGTTTACCGAGCGCCTGCTTGTGGGCCTCGAAATAGGCCTGGCCGCCGCGCCCGCCGTTTTCCTCGTTCATCCAGGCGATCACGCGGATGGTGCGGCGCGGGCGGTAGTCGAGCTTTTTCAGGGTTTCCACCACGCCCATCGCCGCCACCACGCCGGCGCCGTCGTCGTGCGCACCGGTCGCCAGGTCCCAGGAATCGAGATGGCCCGAGACCACCACCACTTCGCCGGCCTTGTCCGTGCCCGGCCAGTCGGCGATGACGTTGTAGCTGTCCGCCTCGGGCAGGTTTTGCGGCGTCAGGGTCAGGTGCATTTTCAGCGGGCCGCGCGCGGTCAGGCGGCCGATCAGCAAGGCGTCTTCCACCGTGACGGCGGCGGCCGGAATGCGTTTATTCTCATCGAGGCCGGTGGCGCCCGCATGCGGGATGCGGAAGTTCGCGCCGCCCACCGAGCGCACCAGCGCGGCGGCCGCGCCCAGGTCGGCCGCCGCCTTCGGTCCGAGGAAGCGCGCGCGCGAACCCTCGCCATACGTGACGCCCGCCAGGCCCCGCTCGGCCATCTCCTGGTCGAACGGCGTGTCGATCAGCACGATGGCGCCCTTCACTTCCGGCGCGCGCGCCTTGAGTTCTTCCAGGCTCCTGACGATGATCACGGGCGCCGTCAGGCCGGCGGCCGCAGTGGCGCCGGAGCCGCCCAGGGCCGTGAGCACCACGCGCTGCGACACGCCCTGCGGACGGCCCGCGTAATCGACGATTTCCGCCGTTTCCACGCCGCGCACCCAGTGCGGCACTTTCACGGGCTGCAGGGTGACGGTGGCGCCCAGCTGGCGCATGGTGTCGGCCACCTGCCGCACGGCGGCCGCCGCGCCGGCGGAACCGGACAGGCGCGGGCCGATCAGGTCCGTCATGTCGGCCAGGCGGGCGTAGGCCCAGTCGCTGTGCAGCGCCGTATCGCGCACCTGCGCCAGCGCTTGCGGCGCATTGCCCGGCGCGGCGGCAAAGGCGCCGGCGCTGGCGACGCAGCCCAGGGCGATGGATAAAACGCAACGGCGCAACGGCGCGCCAGTCAGGATGGTAGGCATGTGTTCAGTTCCAGTCAACGAGGTCGTAGCGGGTACGCCTTGGCCAAGGGGCAAGGCGCGGCGTTCTACGATAGCGTATTTATTCTGTCATTGCAGCAACTTTTGCGGGAGCGATTGCTTCTTTCCCCCGGAGTCGATTACCATCAGGATCGTGATCGCTACCGGATACCGCCATGCTCAAGGGAACACTCTGTACCGTCCGGCATTTGCAGGCCGCCGACCTGAATACCTATATTTCCCTCGTCAACGACCTGCCTTCGCGCGGCGAGTTTTTCTCGATGCAGTTCAAGTCGCCCGAGGCCATGCGGCGCGACTTCCTGCAATCGGGCTTCGTCACCGAGGACAGCGAATTGTTCCTCATCGAGGACAGGGCCCAGCACATCATCGGCACGATCACGCACTTCAAGAGCCGCACGCCAGCCTCGCGCGAGATCGGCTACCGCCTGTTCGACCGGCAGCGGGATGGGCGCGGCTACGTCAGCGAAGCGACGCGCCTGGTGGTCAACTACCTGTTCAATGCCTATCCCTACCACCGGCTGGAGCTGCTGATGGATCCGCTGAACATCGGCTCCGAGCGCATCGCGCAAAAGAACGGCTTTACCCAGGAAGGCTTGATGCGCCAGGCCTTCTTTATCAACGGCGTGATGCGCGATGTCAAAATGTACAGCCTGCTGCGGCCCGAATGGCAGGCGCGCCTGCGCTGACTTGTTACCGCCGGGGCGGGATTGTAATAAGTTGTATTAGACGTGGAACAAGCTTGCGGCAGCAGATATAGTCCAGTCCATGCAGATCATTGTGATCTCGCCGGAATGGAAGGAAATGCCATGTTGAACAAGAAACTCCTGGGTGCGGTAATGGTTGCGGCAGTGGCTGTGTCTTCGGCCGCAGTCGCCGGTGACCGCGACTTCAATACCGTTGCAGGCGCCGTTGTCGGGGCGGCCATTGGCAACAGCACCGGCGGGCGCAATGGCGCGATCGTCGGTGGCGTGCTGGGCGCCGCCGTCGGCAACAGCATCAGCACGAATGACCGCTATTACGACCGTGGCGGCTATCGCGGCGGCTACCGCGAAACCTATTATGCGCCTGCGCCGCAACCGGTGTACTACGCCCCTGCCCCGCAGCCCGTGTATTACGCGCCGCCTCCGCGCTACTATGGCCCGCCGGCGGTCGTCTACGTGCAACCGGGCCGCGGCTACTACCGCGGCCATGGCCGCCACGACTACTATGACCGTGGTCACGGCCACGGCTGGGGCCATCGCCGTTAAGCATCGCCCTGCCCCTGCACAATGCAAAACCTGCGCCAGCCTGCTGCCGCAGGTTTTTTTGCAAGATAGGCAAGGTATCGCCACTGCACATTATCGGCTAAGCTGTGTCCTATGATCAACATTCCTGGCCGCCTGGACCGCACCAACCGATGCATTTAATCAAAGACGCACTCGACTTCGGCCCCTGGCTCGACGCCGCCGCCGGCACCAGCGTGGGTGCCGGCCTCCTGCCACGCCGCGAGAACCAGGACAACTTCCTGCTGATCGATGCCAGCGGCCACGCCGTCTGCCTGTCGCGCCAGGCGCCGTTCCACTGCCAGGTGCCGGGCTGGCCGCGCGGCCACGTGCGCGCCGCCGTGCTCGACGGCATGGGCGGCCACGGCCTTGGGCGTGAAGCGGCGGAAGCGGCAGTGCAAGGCTTGCTGGCCGTACCTGCCTGCCTCGACACGGCCAGCCTGGCAGCCAAACTCGACGAGTTGCACACGCGCTTGCAGGACACCTTCGCCAGGACGGCGCCCGCCCAGGCGCGCCCGCCCGGCACCACCCTGACCTTGCTGGAAGTGCCGCCCGGCGAAGCGCCGCTGCTGTATCACGTGGGCGATTCACGCCTGTATGAAATTGCCGACGGGAAGGCCGGCATCCTCACCGTCGACCACGTGCCGGCCACCGTGTACGCCATGCGCGGCGCGCTCGACGAGACGCGCTGGCGCGCCGCCGTGCACGGCGAGCACCATCCGCAAATCTCGCAGGCCTTTATTTTAGGCAACGCCATCAGCGACAGCCTGCAGCTCGACAAGCCGCTGCGCGGCCTCGATGCGGCCGCCTTGCCGCCCTTCCTGGCCCACCTGGGCGACCGCCGCGTGCTGCGCGTGCGCCCCGGCGCCCACTATCTGCTGGCCAGCGACGGTTTCTGGGCCTGCGACGATCCACTGGCCCTCACGGCCCGCTGGCCCGCCTTGTGTGCCGGCAAGACCGCGGCTCAGGCCGTCCGCGCCCTGTTCGACGACTTTCTCTCCCACCCGCCAAAAGGCTTGCATAGCGACAACATTACCGTGGTGGCGTTGCGCTTCGATGCGGAGTTCAGCGCCGCAGCCGGCTAGCGGCCAGGTAGCCGGCCGTGGCCGACACGGCCGACAAGGCGGCGCCCCAGGCCATGTCGATCGCCGTCAAGGCCAGCGGCCAGCCGCGCAAGGTCGCATAGTTACTCAAATCATAGGTGCCGTAGGCCAGCAGTCCCAGCAGCGCGCCCAGCGCCGCCGCCGTGCGCCCGCGGCGCGCGCGCAATCCCGGCAGGATGGCAAAGACCAGCAGCCCCGCCACGTACAGCAGGTAAAACAGCACGGCCGGCGCCCAGCGGGGCGTGTCCGCCAATAGCGGGCCCAGCGCCGCGGCGTACACGGGGCGCATCAGCACGGCCAGCCACAGGGCGTCGATGGCCAGAAATACGCACAAGGCGGCGCCATAGGCAATGGCAAGCTGGAACGGGCGTTGGACAGGCATGGTCGTCTTTCGGCGTCAGGCAGTTGGGGAACAGTTGCGCCAGCATAATGCAAAACGTCGCCACGCTCACGACGGCCCGCATGAAAGGAACCACCGCCGCGGCGCGCGGTCTGACGAAAGGACCTCGCCAACGTCACAGGAGCATGCCATGAGCAACACCATCGCTACACCGCAGGCCGGCACCGCCGGCGCGCCCGACTATGCCGCCATCAAGCAGCGCCAGCAAGCAGGCTGGGCCAGCGGCGACTTCGCCGTCATCGGCGTGACCCTGCAGCCGGTCGGCGAGTCGCTGGCCGAGGCCGCCGACATCCGCGCCAACGAAGACGTCATCGACATCGCCGCCGGCAACGGCAACGCCACCTTGGCGGCGGCGCGCCGCTTCGCCCGGGTCGTGTCCACCGATTATGTGCCGGCGCTGCTGGACAAGGGCCGCGCGCGCGCCGGGGCGGAAGGGCTGGCCGTGACCTTCCGCGTGGCCGACGCGGAAGCCCTGCCCTTCGCCGATGCCAGCTTCGACGCGGCCCTGTCGACCTTTGGCGTCATGTTCACGCCCGACCACCGGCGCGCGGCCAGCGAAATGCTGCGCGTGCTGCGTCCCGGCGGACGCATCGGCATGGCCAACTGGACCCCGGACGGCTTTATCGGCCAGCTCTTCAAGACCATCGGCAAATATGTGCCGCCCCCGGCGGGCGTCGTGTCGCCGGCCCGCTGGGGCGAGGAAGCGTATGTGCGCGACCTGTTCGGCCAGGCGGCAGAGCAGGTGCACAGCCAGCGCAAGGTCTTCAATTTCCGTTATGCCTCCGCTCACCACTGGGTGCAGGTCTTCCGCGATTATTACGGCCCCGTCCACAAGGCCTTTGCCACGCTGGACGCGGGTGGCGCCGAGGCGCTGGAGCAGGATCTGTTCGCCCTGCTCGAACGGCTGAATACGGCGGGAGCCCACTCGCTGGTGGTGCCGGGCGAGTATCTGGAAGTCATCGTCAGCAAACGGCGCAGCTGAACGCAGCGGGACTGGCGATATCAAAATAACATATCCGGAAAGACATAAAATGTGTTTTTGAGCAATGGTTTCCATGGCGTGTATGACAAGGTGTGACCAGGGACATGAATTTGGGCAAAAAGAGCGCATTCGGCGCCGCGAAAGTTGCCAAGCAGCGGCAAAAGCGCGTAAGCTCTCATGTATAACAGAGGGCAAAATGTCCCCGCTCGATTCGAGTCAGAATGTCATGAAAAAATGCAGCAACCCGGAGCACCCGCACTGTACGTTCTGGGTCTTGCCTGGGGAAACAGTCTGCGCGGGCAACCATCCGCAAGCGACGACTGCTCCCAGCAGCTACGACCTGTTGACCGCACTGCGCAGCGCCCGTTCCGAGCCATCGGCAACGGCGCTGCCGCACGCCCGTGCGCATGATGCCGGGCTGCGCGATGCGGTGATACGCGATGCGGCTCAAGCGGTGACCAGCCCTGCGCCAGCCTCGGCCCCCGCCGGCCTGCCAGCATTTACCCCATTGCCCGTCGCACAGCCGGCCACTGCGCCGGCCTACCAGCCGATACAGGCCCACCTGCACATCAGCGGCTTCGATCCCCGCGCGGCAGGCGGACGGCAAACCCTGAAAATGGAATTGCGCGGCATGAGCGCCACCTGCGCGCCGCAGCTGACCTTGCGCCTGCGCTCGGACCTGATCCCGCGCGGCTTTGTCCAGCATGATTTCGTGCGCGCCACGCGCGGCGACTGGCGTCCCGTATTCGTCGAGTTTTCCTCGCGCAACAAGGAACACGGGCAATACCAGATCGAGGTGGAAGTCCACAGCCACGTCGATGGCGCCGTGGCGCAGAAATGGGTGTGCACCTTCGTCATCCTGGTGCCGCGCCGCGACGCCACCCTGACGGAAATCCACCAGATCTTCCTCAGCACGCACAAGAACGTGCGCGTGATGGCCGACGATGCCTCGATCGCCCGCGTGACGGGCGGCGACGGCTGCAACCTCGACGTCACCGCGCGCAATGCCGGCATCGCCCACGTGGATTTGTCAGCCCCGCAAGGCAAGATCGACATGGGTTTTACCACCATCGCCTGGGACGAGGAGCTGATCGAAGTCGACCTGCCCGCCGCCAGCCACTGCCACCCGCACCCGAGCCAGGCCGCTTGCCTCGTCAATGCGGCGCCGGAAGCGGGCGAACAGCGCCAGATCCGCCTGTTCGCGCTGGAAGAATGCATGCTGGGCCGCTTCGAGCTGGTGGACCCGGAAGCCGACGTGCTGCTCAGCCATTTCAGCCCCGACGGTCAGGACAACAATGGCTTGACGCGCCGCCTGTCGGGCCGCCACGCCATCATCCGGCGCAGCCAGCAAGGCTTTGAAATCGAGGACGTGTCGCGCTACGGCATGCTGCTCGACGGCGTCTGGCCGGGCAAGCACAAACCTGTGCCCCTGCGCCTGGGCATGCGCATTGAATTGTCCGCCAGCATCAAGGGCATCGTCGTGCTCAGCGTCACGGCCATCCTCGCGCATGGCGTGATCCTGCACCGCATCGACCACGGCGCCCGCGCCGAGTGTTTTTACCTGCTGCTGCCCGACACCGAACCCACGCCGGCCAGCCACCTGGTCACGCCGCAGGCCAGCTGCCTTCCCGTGCTGTTCCACCGCAACGGCGGTTTCTGGCACCTGGACGCGGCCAGCGGCAAGGAAACCGCGCTGGCCCCCGCCACCGCCCTCGACAAGCTGAGCGGCTTCGCGCGGCACAACCGTTTCGCCAGCGAACCGTATCCGGAATGCTGGATCATCCGCACCGAAGGCGCGGCCCTTTGCGATAGCACCATGCAAACTGCGTAGTAACACTGTTGTAAATCTGCAGTTATCCGCAAGGCTTTAGCGTGGTATCAGTACGAGAAAAATCATCGACAACCCCAGAATAAACACCGCTTCCAGCGTAAACACGATGGCGGGAATCTGCAATTCGCGCGGGATTTTCATGGCGAGACCTCTTCAAAACGTGGTACTGCTTTCAGCATAGCGCGCCCTGCGCCAAATACATTATCAGCTGCACAACACACTTGGCCGGCCGGCATCAGGCGCCGAGTCCGCCATCACGTCCATTCCGACACACAATTTAACACTTTAATAGCAGATATTGCGCAAATAGCCCTCAGCGACGCCCCTGCGTACTGTATATTCATCCAGTTAATATTTCCCGTACTTCACAAAGCGCCCGCACGGCGTTTTACATTTCCTATGGCTTCCAACAAAGCGCATCATGCGACCGGTTGGGCTGCCGGCGTGATCGCCGCGGCCCTGGTCGCGCACGCTGGCGCCGGCGGCCCCTATCAAGTGCTGAGCATGCTCGCCTTTGTCATGGGGGCGCTGGGCGGCACGGCGCCGGACTGGCTGGAAGTGGCCTGGTGGGCGCGCACGCACCGGCTGTGGATCACGCACCGCACGTGGACCCACTGGGGCCTGGCCTGGATCGCCCTGCTCGTCTACACATATCTGCAATTGCCGCACCACCTGTGGGCGCCGCCCCTGTTCGGCTTTGCCGCGGGCGGCATCATGCATCTGCTGGCCGACTGGCCCAATCCGCTGGGCGTGCCGTGGATCTTTCGCCGCCACTCGCTGCGCTGGTGGAAAAGCGGGCGCCACGACATCATCGTCATCATCGCCGCCTGGCTGGCCGCGACCATCGTGGCCGACCACGTGTTTTTCGACGGCATCCACTGGCAGCGCAGCGTGCTGGCGTTCGAGGGCCTGCTGCACTGGTCCGCCACGGCCCTGCAGCAAGCCTGGGCGGATCTGCAACAGTGGCAGGAGCGCTGGCGCCTTGGTGGCTGACGCCGATTGACGCCGCCCGCATGGCAATGTGATAATGAGTATCATTCTCAAACAGCCCAGCCAGCCGGCACCCCGCGTTCCGTCAGCCCAGCCCATCCCTTGCCTGGAGAACGCAGTGAGTACCGTCCCTCCCACCCATGCCAGCCACCTGAACACCTTGTACAGCGAACACCACGGCTGGCTGTATGGCTGGCTGCGCGGCAAGCTGGGCAACCGCGCCGAGGCGGCCGACCTGGCGCAGGACACTTTTTTACGCCTGCTGGGCAAGCGCGAGGTGACACCGCTGGCGCCCCTGCGCGAGCCGCGCGGCTACCTGGCGACCATCGCGCGCGGCTTGCTGATCGACCGCTACCGGCGCCAGGCGCTGGAACAGGCCTACCTGGAAGCGCTGGCCCAACAAGCCGAGCCGATATCGATGTGCGCCGAAACGCATGCCATCATCATCGAAACCCTGCTCGCCATCGACCGCCTGCTCGACCGCCTGGGCGCGCGCACGCGGGCCATCTTCCTGCTGGCGCAAATCGAAGAACTGAGCTATGTGGACATCAGCCGGCGCCTGGGCGTGTCCCTGCCCACCGTGAAAAAGCACCTGGTGCGCGCCTACACGGAATGCCTGATGCTGGCGGCCGGCTGATGTTTTCCCCTTCCGCCCCGCAGTCAGCCCCAATCGCCCGCAAGGTGCTGGCCGCCGCCGCCCACTGGCATGTGGAACTCCAGTGCGGCAGCGCCGACCCGGCCGCCCTGCGGGCATGGCGCGACGCCAGCGCCGAGCATGAACGGGCCTGGGAACTGCTGCAGCGCATGGACGGCCAGCTGGCCACGATACCGCCGGCGCTGGCAATTCCCGCCCTGCAGGCGGCGCAGCAGCGCCGGCGCAGCGCCGCGAAAGTGCTGGCCCTGCTGCTGGCGGCCGGCGGCGGTATCGTGCTGGGCCAGGCGGGCCTACAGTCCGCCCCCTGGCAAGCGTGGACGGCGTCCTTGCGCACGGCGCCGGGCCAGCGCCGCCACGTGGCGCTGGCCGATGGCGGGCATATGGAAATGAACACGGACAGCGCCGTCGACGTCGACTACAGCGCCGCGCGCCGCCGCATCCGCCTGCACCATGGCGAAATCATGATCACGACGGCGCCCGATGCGCGCCCCTTCCTCGTCGACACGCCGCACGGCGTGATCCGCGCGCTGGGCACGCGCTTCGGCGTGCGCTGCGATGCGGACGGCAGCGTCGTCAGCGTCTTCGAGCATGCCGTGGAAGTACGCTGCGCGGCGCGCCCGGACGCCGTGCGCCGCCTGGAAGCGGGCCAGCAGCTGCGCTTTGGCGACACTGGCCCGGATGATGCGCAGGCCACGCAAGCGCACCAGGACAGCTGGCTGCGCGGCATGCTGGTGGCCGCCGACTGGCCCCTGCAACGGCTGGTCACGGAACTGGCGCGCTACCGGCGCGGGCGCCTGGCCTGCGACGCCGGCGTGGCGCGGCGCCCCGTCACGGGCACCTACCGGCTCGACGATATCGACGCCGTGCTGGAAAGCCTGTGCGCCTCGCACGGGCTGCAAGTGACCTACTTCACGCGCTACTGGGCCACCGTGTCGGCCCGGTCAACGTAATTATTTTCAGTTTTTTTGTCTCAGGGGTTGGTGTTTCGGCGCGCTGCTTCGGCTTGACAGGTAAGTAGCCGATTCATACGCCATTTTCCTATCCCTCTGAGCAGAAAGACCGAGCATGCAGCCGACCATCCCCGTCCTCCATCCCGCCGCGCGCGCCATCCGCCTGGCCGTCCTCGCCATGGCGTGCGCCGCCCCCGCCGCCTTCACCGCCGCGCCCGCGCTGGCGCAAGGCCAGGCCGCCGCGGCAAGCGCTGCGCCGCAAGCCTACGCCATCGCGGCCGGCCCGCTGGCCACCGCCCTGAACGACTTCGCCGTGGCCGCCGGCGTCAGCCTGTCGACCGATCCCGCGCAGACGCGCGGCTTGCGCTCGCCCGGCGTGCGCGGCAGCCACAATGTGGCGCAGGGCTTTGCCCAGGTGCTGGCCGGCAGCGGCCTGGAAGCGGTGCAGCTGCCGAACGGCGCCTACGTGCTGCGCCAGGCGGCACCCTCCTCCGCGCCGGCGGCCGGCGTGGAAAAGACCATGGCTCCCGTGGTCGTGAACGCCAGCATGGAGCGCGACCCCGTCAGTGAACACAGCAACTCGTATGCGGCGCGCGCCGTCACGGTCGGCAAGGGCGTGCAGACCCTGCGCGAGATTCCGCTATCGGTCAGCGTCGTCACGCGGCAGAAGATGGATGACCAGAACCTCAACACCATCGACGCCGTCCTCGCCAACACCACCGGCATCACCATGTACGACAGCCCCATGGGCGGGCGCTATGTGTATTCGCGCGGCTTCATGGTCGACACGTACCAGTTCGACGGCGTCAACCGCGCCATGTACTACCCGCAGGCGAACAGCTTTACCAGCAACACGGCCATGCTCGATCGCGTGGAGATCGTGCGCGGCGCCACGGGCCTGCTGCAGGGCACGGGCTCGCCCGGCGCCGCCATCAACATGGTGCGCAAGCGCCCGCTGGCGGAAAAGCAGGTGCAGCTGGCGCTCGGCGCGGGCCGCTGGAACGACGTGCGCGGCGAAGTCGACGTCACCGGCCCCTTGAACGAATCGGGCAGCATCCGCGGCCGCGCCGTGGCCGCGATTGAACAGCGCGATTATTTCTATGACGTGGCCGACAGCCGCACGGACGTGCTGTACGGCGTGCTGGAATTCGACCTGGCGCCGGGCAGCAAACTGACGACGGGCGCCAGCTACGAGAAGCTGCGCTCAACCCCGTTTTTCTCCGGCATGCCCCGCTACCTCGATGGCAGCGACCCGAAACTGCCCCGCGAGACCTTCCTCGGCGCCGACTGGAACCGCTGGGCTAGCCGCCAGACGGCCGTCTTCGCCGAATTCGAGCACCGCTTCGACGCCGACTGGTCGCTGAAAGCCAGCGCCAACTACACGCGCGAGCGGCATGACGTGAAATACATGTTCAGCCAGGGGGCGATCAATCCCGCCACCCTGGCCGGCATGATGATGTACGGCGGCGTGTTCGACTACGGCAGCACCAACAAGGGTATCGACCTGTCGCTCGACGGCAAATTCAACGCCTTCGGCCGCCGCCACGGCTTCAGCGCCGGCATCAGCACCAACCGCCTGGAAAGCGACAGCGATTTCAGCCTGGCCCTGCTGAAACAAGCAAACAATCCGCTGCAGCCGAATCACGGCGTGGCCGAGCCGAGCGACGCCTGGTTCCGCGAACACAGCTACCGGGGCGATCCCAGCGTCACAAAAATGACGCAGACGGGCGCCTACGGCGTGGCCCGCTTCAGCGTCAGCGATCCGCTCACCGTGGTGGCGGGCGCGCGCGTGTCGAACTACAGATGGAGCAGCGTGTACCGCGACACGGGCGAGGTGTACATCGATCCCTACCGCGAAAACGGCGTCGTCACGCCATATGGCGGCGTGATCTACGCATTCGACAAGCGCTGGTCCGGCTACGCCAGCGTCTCCGACATCTTCCAGCCGCAAAACCAGCGCACGGCCGAAGGCGCCCTGCTCGATCCGCTCAAGGGGCGCAACCTGGAAGTAGGCGTCAAGGGTGAACTGTTCGACGGCAAGGTGAACACCTCGCTGGCGCTGTTCCGCATCGAGCAGCGCAACCGCGCGGAACTCGACCTGGCCAATACCTGCTCGTCCGGCACGGAGTGCTATTTCTCGACGGGCAAGGTGCGCAGCGAAGGGCTCGATGCGGAAATCAGCGGCGAAGTGGCGCCAGGCTGGCAGCTGTTCGCCGGCTACACGCTGAACAATTTCAAGTACCTGGAGCAGACGTCGAACGCGGGCGTGATGTTCGCCAGCACCTACTCGCCGCGCCACATGCTGCGCGCGTGGAGCGACTACCGCCTGCCCGGCGCCTTGCAGCAGTGGAGCGTGGGCGGCGGCGTGAACTTCCAGACGGAGAGCTCGCGCATCACGCGCGACGTGACCGTGGCACAGGGCGCGTATGCCTTGTGGAGCGCGCGCGCCGCCTGGCAGATCGACCGCAACTGGACGGCGTCGCTGTCCGTGACGAACTTGCTCGACAAACGCTACTACCAGACGGTGGGCGCGCCGGCCTGGGGCAATTTCTACGGCGAGCCGCGCAAGGCGCAACTGACCTTGCGCGCGCGTTTCTAAGCGGGACTCAGGTCGCCGGGCGCAGGGGCGCCTTCGGCAGCGGGATGAATTCCGTCTCGCCCGGCACCTGCCCCATGCGCTGGGCGCTCCAGTCGTCGGCCGCCTGCGACAGGCGCTCCTTGCTCGACGAGACGAAATTCCAGAACAGGTAGCGGTGGCCGTCCAGCGGCTCGCCGCCGATGACGACGAACTGCACCAGGCCGCCGCCTGCCGATACCACGGGCACGGCACCTGCCTCCAGCAAGGCCATGGTGTGCGGCAGCAGCGCCACGCCGTCGAGCAGCACCTCCCCGCTGACCGGATAGATCGCCGCTTCCGGCGGCAATCCTTCCAGCCGCAGCTCGCGCCCCGCTTGCAGCGCCACGTCCAGGTACAGCGTCTGCATGTAGGTGCGCACGGGCGAGGTCTGGCCGAAGGCCGTGCCAATCAGGACTTTCACGACGGCGCCATCGAGCGTCACGACGGGAATGTCGGCCTGCGGCGTGTGCGTGAAACTCGGCGCATCCTCTTCGTGCGCCTTCGGCAGCGCGGCCCACAGCTGCAAGCCGTGCGTGCGGTGCGGCTGGCCGGCCAGATCCTGCGGCGTGCGTTCCGAATGCACGATACCGCGCCCGGCCGTCATCCAGTTGATGGCGCCCGGTTCGATGCGCTGGTACGAACCGATGCTGTCGCGGTGGTCGATCGCGCCCTCGAACAGATAGGTGACGGTGGCCAGGCCGATATGCGGATGGGGGCGCACGTCGTGGTTGGCGTCGGGCGCCACGTCGATGGGGCCGAAATGGTCGAAGAAGATGAAGGGGCCGACGGCCTGTTTCTGGCTTGACGGCAGCAGGCGCCGCACGACGAAGCCGCCGCCCAGGTCCTTTTCATGGCTTTTCAGGATGGCCGCGCTCATGCCAGCACCGTCGTGATTTCCGTGGTGACGGCCGTCATCAGCTTGTGGATCGGGCATTTGCCGGCCACGGCCAGCAATTCCTGGCGCTGCGCATCCGTCAGCTCGCCCGTCAGGTGCAGGGTGGCGGCCAGGCGGTACACGCCCTTGCGCTCCTCGCTGGCATCGCGCTCGGTCGACACTTCCACGTGCTCCAGCGGGATGCCCTTGTGTTTGGCGTACCAGACGACGGTGAGCGCCTTGCAGGCCGACAGGGCCGCGTCGTACAGGTCGTGCGGCGACGGGCCGGCGTCGCCGCCGCCCTCCTCCACCGAGGCGTCGGCGGATATGATGTGATCGCGCACGTGCACGATGTGGCGCATGGCTTGCGACTGGTCGCGGATGGCTTTGATGGTCATGGCGTTCCTTGGTGCGTTTGGAAAGCCACAATTTACACCGTTTGCCCGCTTGGCGCAGCCCGCTCCATGCCAACTTGCCTAATCGAGCGTGCGCGCCACGCGGAATCCCACGATGTCATTCGACAGCACGGTGGAAAAGCCGTTGCGCAGGGCCGAGCGCAGGTAGCGCGGGTGGTACAGCCAGGAGCCGCCGCGCAGGATGCGCCGGCTGCTGTCGCTGCCCTCTTCCCATGCGCTGCCATCGACAGGCGCGCCCTCGTAATTGTCGTGCACCACGTCCTGCACCCATTCCCACACATTGCCATGCATGTCGAACAGGCCCCAGGAATTCGGCGCGAACATGCCCAGCGGGCTGGTGCCGCCCCGGTACACGCCGCGCGGGCCGCCGTTGTACACATACAGGCCGTCATAGTTGGCTTGCTCGGTGCTGATCGTGTCGCCCACATTGAACGCCGTGCGCGTGCCGGCGCGGCACGCGTATTCCCATTCCGCTTCGCTGGGCAGGCGGTACTTGCGCCCGGTACGTTCGCTGAGCCAGGCCAGGTACAGTTGCGCGTCATTCCAGCTCACGCCCACCACCGGGTGCTGGTCGTTCTGCACGAAGCCGGGATTGTCCCAGTCCGTCTCGGAACCGCCCGCCCAGCCGGTCGCCTTGACGAAGGCGCGCCATTCGCCCACGCTGACAGGGTGGCGCGCCAGCGCGAACGGGCGCTCGATGCCGACCCAGTGCTGCGGCCTCTCGCGCTCGAGCCAGGCCTGTTGCGAGCCGGCCTGGATGGCGGCCTTGTGCTCCGTCTCGTGCGCGCCCATCTGGAAGCGGCCGCTGGGAATGAGCACCAGTTCCGGCCCCTGCCCCGCGCCATCGAGAAAATCGTCGCGCAAGACGCCTTCCGCATTGGCCACCGGTTGCGCATGTTCGGGTTCCGATTCCGCTTCCGGCGCCGGCGCGGATGCCGGCGCCGGGACAGCGGCAGCGGCGGCGCGGCTGGCCTCTTCGCGGCGCGCCCGTTCCTGCTCGGCGCGGTAGGCCGCCTCCGCCTTGGCGACGATGGCCTTGCGCTGCAACTCCTGGTGTTCCTGCAAGGCGGTGGCGGCATCGGCTTCGCGGCGCGCGCGCAGCTGGCCGCGCAGCGCCTCCTTGCGCAGCTTGCGCGCCTCTTCCGCTTCGAAATGGCGCTGCGCCTCCTGCTCGCGGCGCAGTTTGTCCAGTCGCTGCTTTTCCAGCGCGGCGGCCTGGATTTCCGCCTTGCGGCGCTGGTCCAGTTCTTCCTGGCGTATCCGGGCCTGCTTGATCTCTTCCTCGCGGGCCTGTTCGGCGGCCAGCGCCGCCTCCTTTTGCTGCTGCGCCGCGCGCGCCTGCTGCTGGCGCGCCTGCTCCGCCAGTTCTTCGGGCGACGGCCCGGCCGCGCGTTCCAGGTTTTCCAGCAAGGCTTGCACGGATTGCGGACGCAGTTCCGGCGTCAGCGAAAATCCGTTCTGCAGCACTTGCCATTGTTGCGCGTTGAGCGCTTGCGGCGTTGATGGCAGATGGCTGGCGCTGCGCGCGTCGTCGAACGGCATGCGCGCTTCGAGCATTTGATAGATCATCACGGCCACCGCATACACGTCCAGGCGCGGGCTGGGCTGGCGCTGGTTGGCGCCGGCCTCGGGCGCCCGGTAGCCGTGCGTGCCCGCATTCGGCATGTCCAGCGCCAGGCTGCTGTCCGCATTGCGCACGCGCGTAGCGATGCCGTAATCGAGCAGCTTGACGTCTCCCTTCGCCGTCAGGAAGACGTTGCCCGGCTTGAGGTCGCGGTGCACCAGCTTGTGCTTTTCCCACGCATACGACAGGGCCTCGGCCACCGGCTGCAGCAGTTGCTGCACGGTGGACAGGGGCAGCGCGCCCTCGCGCGCCAGATAGTGCTCGAGGTCTTCGCCATCGAGGCATTCCATGATGATGAAATAGCTGGCCGTGGCCGGGTCCTGCGCCCACTCGTAGACGCGCACGATGTTTTCATGCGCGAGCTTGCGCGCCTGGGTCGCTTCCTCGATCAGCAGCTTGGCATGCGTGGCGCTTTGCGTCAGCTGCGGCGGCAATATCTTCAGCGCCACCATTTCGCTGCTGCCCAGCTCCGCGTGCGTAGCCAGGTCGGTGGCTTGCCACACCTGCCCCATGCCGCCCGTGCCGATCAGCCGTTCGAGCCGGTAGCGGCGGTTTTGCGGACCGATTTCCTGGCCCGTCATGAAGCCCAGCTCCGTGCCCTGGCGCACGGGCAGCGGCGCGGCCACGGGAGCGGTGCCGGGCGGCGCGTACTCGGCGTCGAGGATGGCGTTCTTGCGGCGTTCAAATTCCTGCTCGCTGAGCAGCCCGTCGTCGTGGAGGGCGCGCAGTTCCCGCAGTTTATCTCGTGCTTTTTGCATCATCTGGGGTGAAACGCTTCCATCAAGGCTGCAGGGCGACGCCGCAGGCGGCGCAGAATTTATCTTCGGGATGGCCCGCGCGCTGCGCATGGCCGTTCTTGCAGCGGGCCGGCGCCGATGCTGGCGCGGCGGAGGCCGCACCCGGCTGCAGCGCCTGCGCCACGGCCACGCCCAGCTGCGCCTGTGCCGACAGGCCGTGCGCATGCGCCGCATTCTGCAGGTTGATCAGGTCCAGCTGCTGGCGCCGTTCGCGCTCCGCCTGGCCTTCCAGATAGCTGCGTTCCTGCGCCACGCTGTCCTGCGCCATGCGCAGCGCGTCCAGCGGCGCGACGCTGTTTTCGGCCGCCGCCAGCGCCGCCAGCGCGTGGATCTGCTCGGCGCTCATGCCCGCCTGCAGCTGCACCTTGAGCACTTGCGCCAGCGCGGCCGCATTCTGCCCGGCGGCCATGGCCACCTTGCCCGTGTCGCTCAGGGAGCCGATTTTCTCGATGCGGTCGATGTCGATGCGCGCCAGTTCGGCCGCATGCGCCTGCTGCGCCAGCAGGGCTTCATATTCTCCCTTCCAGCGCGCGTAATCGCTTTCGCGCTGCTGCGCCATGGCCAGCAAGTCGCGCTGCCATTGCGCTTCCTGTTCCAGCTGGCGCAGCTGCTGGCGCTGTTCCTCGATGGCCAGCGCGTCGAGCTGCGCCAGCTGCGTTTGCTGCTGCAGCTGGCGCGCGTGCACGCCGTCTGCCTCGATGGTGCGCAGCAGCTTTTCCTGCTGCGCGATGGCGTCCTCGCGCGCGCCGCCGCGCCGCAGCGCTGCCACCTTTTCCGCGATTTCCGCCGCCTGCACCTGGGCCGCCTCGTCCTTGTGCGCCTCGGCGCGCAGCAGTTCGCGCTGACGCGCCAGCTGCATCTGGTCTTCCCACTCCTGCACCCGCTCGGCCTCGCGCTTGCGCGCCGCGTTGGCCAGCATCAGGCCCTGCCAGGCCGCCTGGTGCTGCTCCGCCTCCAGCTGCGCCTCGCGCTGGGCCGCATCCGCCTCCGCCTGGCGCAGGCGCGCCAGCTGGGTGCGGCGGCCCGTCTCGTCGTCGATCAGCAGCGCGCTTTCCACCTGCTGCGCGATCGACTGCAAGTGGACTTGATGCGTAAAGCGCTGCTGCGCCAGCTGGATCTGCTCGCGCCCGTGCAGCTGCGACAATTCCAGCTCGCTACGCATCTTGATGGCGGCCAGCGCCCGCACGTGTTCCCAGTTGGCCGCTTCATCGGCCCGTTGCGCGCCCTTCTGCGCCAGTTCCTGTTCCAGCTCGCCCAGCGCCAGCGCGGCGCCATGGTCGAGCGCCTGACGCCGCGACTTCGCTTCCAGGATGCGGCCATACAGGTCGATCTGGCGTCCGCGCAGCGCTTGCAGGCGCTCCGCCTCCTGGTGGCCCAGCTCCGCCTTTTCCAGCGTCGCATCCTGCTGCAGCTCGGCGCGGCGGTGCGCATGGCGCGCCGCCAGTTCCTCGCGGCGGATGCGCTGCCATTCTTCCTCGTCATACAGCTGGTCGAGCTGCTTCATGCGCTCAAGGCTGTGCTGCTCCAGTTCCTGCGCCGGCAAGCCGCCCAGCCACAGGGTGCCGATGCTGGCGCCGGCGTCTCCATCGCGCCTGTCGTGCCGCAAACTGAGCGTTTCCACGCGTGCCACGGCCAGGCCGGACGGCGCCAGGCGCTGCGTCAGGGCCGATTGCAGGCGTTCGTTCAGTTCGGGCCGCAGGTCGGCATTCGCGTCCATCTCGCGCAGCGCGCGGCTGCCGATGAATTCCAGCGCAATCTGGCGCACGGACGGCAGCAGCAAGGCATGCAGGTGGGCGCGCGTGACGGCGCCCGGCGCGCGCATGAACTGGCGCGCGAACGCATCGGGCTGGCCCAGCGCGATATCGATACGCAAGGACGCGGCGACGTTGAGCAGCTCCGTGCTGGCCAGCCCGGGCAGGTCGAATTCCAGGCTGACGGCGTCGGCGCGCGCGATCAGCACTTCGGCCGGGCGTGCCGGCAGCAGCGCGGGCAGGCGCGCAAAGAAGGCGGCGCTGTCGTAGTCGCCGGCCGGTATCAAGGTGAAAGCGTCCGATTGCACGATCCAGGCGCGCGACTCGGCCGGCACCTGCAGGCGCCGCGCCGCGCTGCCGAACAGCGAGGACAGCTCGCGCACGCCGAAGAACAGGGCCAGTTGCCCATCAGCAAGATGCCATTGATTGGCATGCAGCACCGCGTCGCTGTCGGGAGCGCCCAGCGACAAGCCGCATTGCGCGCAATAGCCGGCGGCAGCGCCGTTCTTGTGCTCGCAGCGCGGGCAGCGGGCGCCGCCAAAACCAAACAATTGGAACATGTGTGACTCCTGATGAGAATGATTGCGTGCGCTGGCTGCCGTAGCGATTCTAGCAGGAGCGCCGGCGGCGCACGCTACAGCGCGCAGTATCGAATAATGCCATGTGGCAATTGCATTCATATGCCCGGATACAGGGCTATTTAGCCCTCAATTCCAGCCGTCGGCTGGTCGGCCGCCCCCGTCGGCATTTCAGCGCCGTTTTTTTGCAGGCCATCCCGCCAAAACCACGGCTGGTCGCATGCGCATGGCGGGCGGGCGCGCGCTTGGCTACAGTGCAGACATACCCACCCGCCACCGAAAGGAACGATCATGAACACGCAAAAAAACGCCCTGAAAAACATGGAAGCCATCTTTACCGTCGTCGTCGCCATCGCCTGCGGTGCCAGCTACGTCAGCTTCATGCAGCCATCGGCAGCCAGGAGCGCCGACGTGGCGCAGGCGAACGCCATCCCCGTCGTGGTGGTCAGCGCCAAGCGCCTGACGGAGCAGGAAAAGAAGATCTCGCTGATCGAGGAACGCCAAGCCTTGCTGGGCAACGCCACCGCCAGCACCCTGTGAGCCACGCATGATGACTCCACGCCGCCTGGCGCCAGTTTGAACACGACCGCGCCAGGCCGCCATTTGCATCTCATTGTATCCGCCACGGATACACGGACACACAGCATTGTGTCAATTGTAATAAGTTGAATCAAAGGCGATCAGCACGCCCGCAAGCGCCTATAGTCCATTTCACGCAATCACCGAAATGGAGCACACAATGAAACCCATCGCACTCTACGCAGCAGCCATGCTTGCCATCAGCGCCGCGGCTTTTTTGCCCGCGCAGGCCATGGCACAGAATCAGCTCGGCGTCAGCATTGTCGTCGGCAACGCCCCGCCTCCGCCACGGTTTGAAAGCGTGCCGGCGCCGCGCGCCGGCTATGTCTGGGCGCCAGGCTACTGGAACTGGGATGGCCAGCGCCATGTCTGGAACAATGGCGAATGGCTGCGCGAACGGGGCGGCAACCAGTACCGCCGCGCCGCCTGGATACAGGAGAACAACCGCTGGCGCCTGGACCGTGGCGGCTGGGTCGCCGCGCAGGTGCAGCCCGTGCGCTATGACGAAATCCGCATCGCCCCGCCGCCGCCGCGCCGCGAAGCCATCCCGCGCGCGCGCCACGGCTACATCTGGGCGCCCGGCCACTGGGAATGGCGCAGCCAGCGCTACGCCTGGACGCCGGGCGTGTGGATCGCCGAACGCCCCGGCTATGTGTATGCGCCGCCCGCCTGGAACCAGCGCGATGGCCGCTGGCAGATGGAGCAAGGCCGCTGGTCGCCACGGGGCCCGAACGGCGACCGCGACCGCGACGGCATCCCCAACCGCTATGACCGCGACAATGGCAACCGCCACGACCGCGATGGTGACGGCGTACCGAACCGCGACGACCGCCGTCCCGATAATCCGCGCCGCGATTAATACGCATCCGTAGTCCCGACAAGGCCACCCATCGCGGTGGCCTTGTCATTTTCCGGACACATCCGTGTATTAACATCGCGCGACGATCAATCACACTGCGCGAGAAAGATTCACGATGGCGATGGAAACTGCCGGTTTTACTTACGGCTCGGATACCTCGGGCCTGGTCTGGGGCTTCCTGTTTGGCCGCGCGGCGCAGCCGCTGGCGCTCGACTCGACGGCCGCATTGGCCTGGCTGGCCGATGGCGCGGCGAGGCCGGCGCAGGAATTCGTCTGGCTGCATTTTAATTTGTCGCATGCCGCCAGCGAAAAATGGCTGATGGCGCACACGCAGCTGGCCGACGAATTCTATGAAACCCTGCACCAGGGCTCCCGTTCCACGCGCATCGAGCAGGCGGAAAACACCCTGATCGCCGTGGTCAACGATGTGGTGCACAATTTCTCGTTCGAGGCGTCCGATATTTCCACCATGTGGGCCAGCGTGGCGCAAAACCTCGTCATCACGGCGCGCCGCGCGCCGCTGCAGTCGATCGAGCGCCTGCGCCAGGCCGTCATCAAGAACCACGAACCGATCCGCTCGTCGGTGGAACTGCTGATCCACCTGCTGCGCGACCAGGCCGACGTGCTGGTCAACATCGTGCGCGATGCCGTGGCGCGGGTCGACGATATCGAGGATCACTTGCTGGCCGGGCGCCTGGTGCCGAAACGCGCAGACCTGGGCGGCATGCGGCGCGTGCTGGTGCGGCTGCAGCGCCTGCTGGCGCCGGAACCGGCCGCCCTGTTCCGCCTGCTGCAGCGTCCGCCCGCATGGGTGTCGGAGCTGGACAGCCTGGAACTGCGCCAGTCGACGGAGGAATTTTCCGTGGTGCTCAGCGATATGTCCTCGCTACAGGAACGCATCAAGCTGCTGCAGGAAGAGATTGCCGCCAGCGTCAACGAGGAAAACAGCCGCAGCCTGTTCGTGCTGACCATCGTCACCGTGCTGGCCTTGCCGATCAACATCATCGCCGGCATGCTGGGCATGAATGTGGGGGGGATTCCGCTGGCCCAGCACCCGCAGGGCTTCTGGATCATCGTCGCCATCATCGTCACGTTCACCGTCGTGGCGGGATGGCTGGTGGTGCGCGTGCAGAGAAACAGTTAAATCCCTGCACGGCCTGGCGGGCGGACGGCGGGCGCCGTCCCCCATGGTGCTTGCCGCGCTTAGCGGTGGTACTCGCCGGCCCGTTCAGGCTGGTAGACGATTTCCTCGATCTTGACCTTCACCACGCCGCCCGGCATGGGCCAGGCGATGCTGTCGCCGACGGACAGGCCCAGCAGCGCGCTGCCGACGGGCGCCAGCACGGAAATACGGTCGGCCTGGCCTTCCACATCCTTCGGATAGACGAGCGTCAGGCAGAATTCCTCCTTGTTTTCCACCGTGAAGCGCACGGTGGAATTCATCGTCACGACGGTCGGGGGAATCTCTTGCGGCTCGAGCACCTCGGCACGGCCAAGTTCATCGAGCAAGGCGGCCTTGTCAGGCGACAAATTATTACCCAAGGCATACAACAACGCTTCCAGTCGTTCCAGGTCTTGTGACGACAAAATAATTTTTGGTTTTTTTTCCAAGATATCCTCACTATTGATCATTAGGGCGACGTCCGGTTTTGCTGGCGGCAACTTGCTTGGCCGCGGCGGACAAAACAAACAGCATCAGAACGTCCATCATCAGCGGATTATGGACGAACTCGCGGAGCAAGGCCATAGCGTTCTCGCATTCTTCATTAAAAATTATAAAAATCAATGACTTGCAATCAGCCACCCAGAGAAAAAGTTAATCCGCGCCAGGCTGGACGGACGCATTGAAGTTATTCTTCATGGCATTTTGTTTACTATCAGCATGTTTTTAGGGAAAAAACCCGGCTGCTCAAAAAAGGATTAAAATTCAATTTGATTTATTATTAGAAAGACACGGCCAGCTATTTCCGCCTGTCTTGTCGCCTTGCCTGCCGCCACCGATCTGCGGCCTGGACACTAAATTGCCGCGCGCCCTGTACTTTCACGCCGCAAAATGACAATATGTCGGCCTTAGCAACACTTAGCAACACGTTGAGAGTTCCGGCTCACTTCGGTTTTCATCAGACTGGAACGTAAAGTATGGCAGGGCGAGGCGGGATCACACGGGGCGGCGGCAAGCGGGGCCGGCAGGAGCATGCGTCATGATGGCGCCCTTGATGCTGCCTTCCGTGCAGCTGCGCGGCGACCGGATAGCCCGGCTGAACTTGCTGGCCGCGGCGGCCATGCTGGCCACGGCCAGCCTGCTGCTGATCCTCTTCCAATTGTTTTCCCTCCAGGCATCCTTCCAGCACAACCTGCGCATCCAGGCCGACATGCTGGCGCCCGCCGCCTCCCAGGCCATGCGTCAGGATAATCGTCTTGCTGCACAACAACTTCTCGCTCCCCTCGCCGCCGCCCCGCATATCCGCCAAGCACTGCTCTACACCCCCTATGGCATGCCGTTTGCCCGCTACGCGCGCAGTGGCGCCGACGCCGTGCCCGCGGCGCCGCGCAACGGCCTGCATATCGATTATCTGGACGGCAGCGCCGCCATCCTGAAGGCCTTGCCCGGCGGCGGCGCGCTGTACCTGCGCGCCAGCCTGGCGCCGCTGTACGCCAGCCTGGCGCAATTTGCCGCCTTCACCCTGCTCGTCTGCCTGTGCGCATTCGGCCTGACGTTCCTGATGGTGCGCCGCACGCGCACCGCCGCCCAGCATGCGGAAAGCCATTTGCACTACCTGGCCCACGTCGACTCCGTCACGCAGCTGCCGAATCGCCATGAATTCAACGATGCCCTGGCCTACGCGCTGGCGCGCGCCGACCGCCAGGACAGCAGCGTGGGCCTGCTGCTGCTGGACCTGGACAACTTCAAGATCGTCAACGATACGCTGGGCCACCACTGCGGCGACCAGCTGCTCAAGCTCGTCGCCGAGCGCCTGGTGGCCATCCTGCGCGGCACCGACATCATCTGCCGCATCGGCGGCGACGAATTCGTCGTCATCGTCGAACCGGCCGACGACAGCTCGGAAATGGCCAGCGTGGCGCGCAAGATCCTCGCCGTGCTGGCCGCGCCATTCGACCTCGAAGGCCACCAGCTGTACGTCAGCGCCAGCATCGGCGTGAGCCTGTACCCGTTCGACGCACAGGACGTGGCCACCCTGACGCGCAATGCCGATACGGCCATGTACCACGCCAAGCACCAGGGCAAGAACCGCTACGCCGTGTTCAAGGCCGAAATGGAATTGCGCGCCCAGCGCCGCCTGCGCATGGAAGCGAACCTGCGCCGCGCGCTGCAAAACGAGGAACTGTATCTGCACTACCAGCCGCAGATCGACTTGCGCAGCGGGCGCATCGTGGGCGTGGAAGCGCTGGTACGCTGGAACTGCCGCGAAATGGGCCAGCTGAGCCCCGCCGAATTCATTCCCGTGGCCGAGGAAAGCGGCATCATCGTCGACCTGGGACGCTGGGTGCTGCAAAGCGCCTGCCGCCAGGCGGCCGTCTGGTGCAAGGCGGGGCTGCTCGACTCGCTCGAGCACGTGGCCGTCAACCTGTCGGCCTGCCAGGCGCGCGACCCGGGCCTGATGGACGATATCCGCGCCATCCTGCACGAAACGCAGCTGCCGCATGGCTTGCTGGAGCTGGAAATCACGGAAGGGGTCTTGATGGACAATATCCACGCCAACGTGGAACTGATGCGGCGCCTGCAGGAAACGGGCATCCATTTGTCCGTCGACGATTTCGGCACCGGCTATTCGTCGATGTCCTACCTGAAGCGCCTGCCGATCGACCAATTGAAGATTGACCGCAGCTTCGTGCACGACCTGCCGGGCGAGGGCGAAGCCATCGTCACGGCCATCATCGCCATGGCGCACAGCCTGCACCTGAAGGTGGTGGCCGAAGGGGTGGAGACCTTGCAGCAGGTGGAGTTTTTGAGAACGGCGGGCTGCGACAACGTGCAGGGCTACTTCTTCGCGCGCCCGATGACGGCGGCGCAGCTGACGGCATTGCTGCTGGAGCGGCGCGACTGGAGCACGCGCACGATTTTGCCGGCTTGAGTTGCTGCCAACGATGGTGTCGGATTACGGCCGTTGGCCTAATCCGACCTACGCCATGAACAGGTAGGTCGGCGTAGGTCGGGTTAGCGCGAAGCGCGTAACCCGACACCACCCACATCAGGCCAATTTCGCCGAATGCTCGCGCGTCGCGTGGAATGTCAGCTTCGGCCAGCGCTCTTCCGTCAACCGCAGGTTGACGCCCGACGTGGCCAGGTAAGCCATGTTGCCGGCCGCATCGTAGGCCACGTTGTGGCCCAGCGCGTTTTCGAAGTCCTGCAGGACGCGCTTGTCGTCGCAGCTGACCCAGCGCGCGCTGCTGATGCTGGTGCCTTCGAACACGGCATCGACGCCGTACTCGTTGAGCAAACGGCTGGCCACCACTTCGAACTGCAGCACGCCGACGGCGCCCAGTACCAGTTCGCCGCCCTGCACCGGCTTGAAGACCTGCACCGCGCCCTCTTCGCCCAGCTGCTGCAAGCCCTTGTGCAACTGCTTGATCTTCAGCGGATTACGGATGCGCACGGAGCGGAAGAAGTCCGGCGCGAAGTACGGGATGCCCGTAAACGTCAGCATCTCGCCTTCGGAAAAACTGTCGCCGATCTGCATGTTGCCATGGTTCGGCAAGCCGATGATGTCGCCCGCGTACGCTTCTTCCACCTGTTCGCGCGAGGAAGCCATGAAGGTCACCACGTTCGACACCTTGATCTCGCGCCCCAGGCGCAAGTGCTTGACCTTCATGCCGCGCTCGAAACGTCCGGAGCACACGCGCAGGAAGGCGATGCGGTCGCGGTGGGCCGGGTCCATATTCGCCTGGATCTTGAAGACGAAACCGGTGAAGGGCTGCTCGGTCGGATCGACGGAACGCACGGTCGCGTCGCGCGGGCGCGGCGCCGGCGCCCAGTCGACCAGGGCGGAGAGAATCTCGCGCACGCCGAAGTTGTTGATGGCCGAACCGAAGAACACGGGCGTCTGCACGCCGGAAAGGAATTCCTCCAGGTTGAACGGATTCGACGCGCCGTGCACCAATTCGACTTCCATGCGCAACTGATCCATCTCCAGCGGGAACATCTCCTGCAGGCGGGGATTGTCGATGCCCTTGATGATTTCGAAGGCGCCGTCGGCCTTTTCCTCGCCCGCCTTGAACAGCATGATCTCGTCGTTCAGCAGGTGGTACACGCCGCGGAAGTTCTTGCCCATGCCGATAGGCCAGGTGACGGGCGCGCACTGGATCTTCAGCACCGACTCGAGTTCGTCGAGCAGGTCCAGCGGATCGCGCGTCTCGCGGTCCATCTTGTTCATGAACGTGACGATGGGCGTATTGCGCATGCGGCAGACGGCCAGCAGCTTGATCGTCTGCGCTTCCACGCCCTTGGCCGCATCGATCACCATCAGCGCCGAGTCGACCGCCGTCAGCACGCGGTAGGTATCTTCCGAGAAGTCCTGGTGGCCCGGGGTGTCGAGCAGGTTGACGACGTGGTCGCGGAATTCGAACTGCATCACCGAGGAAGCGACGGAAATGCCGCGCTGCTTCTCGATCTCCATCCAGTCCGACGTCGCGTGGCGGCCCGATTTGCGGGCCTTGACGGTACCGGCCATCTGGATCGCGCCCGAGAACAGCAGCAGTTTTTCCGTCAGCGTGGTCTTGCCCGCATCCGGGTGGGAAATGATGCCGAAGGTGCGGCGGCGCTGCACTTCGCGCGCGATCACGGCCGGCGCCTTGCTGCTGGCTGGCGCCGCGGCGTTGTCCGCGCTGTCGGTGGAATCGGGGGTGTGGATGTCGTTCTCGTTGGCCATATTGGTGACCATAATATGGCCCTCGCAAAAAACCCTCGATTTTACAGAAGGATCGGCCTTCCGTGTGAACTGCTTCACTGTGGCGAACGGCAAAATCGCCCGCTTCATCAAGGGGTCACAATCCGCAGGCAACATTGCAGTGCAGAAATGTTGTCACCCTACCCTGGAAACCCGATGAAAATGCTCCTCACCCCCGCCGTCCGACTCATGCAGCGCCTGCGCCTGCTGCCCAAATTCATGCTTGTCTGCCTGGTCTTCCTGCTGCCGCTGGCGCTGGCGACCACCCTGCTGATCTCGGAACTGGGCAAGTCGCTGGCCCAGGCGCAGGATGCGCAGCGGGGCGTGGCGTATGTGCGCCAGCTGCAGGAAGGCACGCGCCTGCTGCAGCAGCGGCGCGGCCTCGAGCACCTGCGCCTGAGCGGCAAGGCGGGCATGGACAACACGGCCGTCAATGCGCGCATCACGGCCGCGCTGGCGGCCCTGGGGCGTTTGCCGGCCGGCGCGGGCCTGCCGCAGGCGGCCGAGCTGACGAAGCAGTGGCAAGCACTGCTGGGCCGCCAGGCGGGCCTGGCGGCGCGCGACAGCTACGCGGCGCACACGGCGCTGCTGCGCCAGGCGGCCAAGCTGGGCCAGCTGGTGGCCGACCGTTCGCACCTGAGCCTGGACCCGGACGCGGGCGCCAACCACCTGAGCGCCGTCTTCACGGCCACCCTGCCCGACCTGACCGAAAGCCTGTCCGACATCGCCGGGCGCGGCGCCGCCTACATCGACACGGGCCTGTTCGAAGCGAACGAGGACCAGCTGGTCAACGCCAACGCCCTGATCGCGCGCCACGAACTGGAACGCCTGCCGGCCCGCTTCGATGAAATCCTCGCCGCCAGGCCGGATTTGCGCGCCAGCCTGCAGCCTGCCCTGAAAGCCGTGCCGGCAGCTCTCGCCTTCCTCGAACGTACGAAGAATGAAGTGACAAATTCCTACGACCAGACCTCGGGCGCGCAATTCCACGCGGCCGGCATGCAGGCGATCGACGCCCTGCACGCGCTGTCCGGCGCCTCCGCCTCCGCGCTCGACAGCCTGCTGGCGCAGCGCGTCGCCCGCGACGAAGCGCGCCGCGGCCTGATCATGGCCGCCATGTTGCTGGTGCTGATGGCCGCAGCCTACCTGTGCGCGGGCTTTTATGCCGCGTTTGCGCGCGACGTGACGCAATTGCGCCTGGCCGTCGGCGCGGCGGCGGCGGGCGACCTGTCGCAGCGCATCACCTCGCAGGCGCACGACGAAATCGGCGACCTGGTGCGCGACTTCGGCGCCATGACGCATGGCCTGGCCACCCTGGTGCGGGAAATCCGCGGCGGCGCGGCCGTCATCGCGGCGGCCGGCGCCGATATCACCCAGGGCAACGCGGCCCTGTCCGGCCACACGGCCACGCAAGCGGACGCGCTGGGCGCCACCGTCGACTCGATGCGCGAGCTGACGGCCACCGTGGGCCGCAACGAAGCCCACGTAGGACAGGGACGCACCCTGGTGGCAACGGCGGCCGACGTGGCCCTGCGCGGCGGGCACACCGTGGGCGCCGTGGTCGAGACCATGGCCTCGATCAAGGCCAGCTCGCACAAGATCGTCGACATCATCGGCGTCATCAACGGCATCGCCTTCCAGACGAATATCCTGGCACTGAACGCGGCCGTGGAAGCGGCGCGCGCGGGCGAGCAAGGGCGCGGCTTTGCCGTCGTGGCGGCCGAGGTGCGCAGCCTGGCGCAGCGCTCGAACGAGGCGGCGCTGGAAATCAAGCGCCTGATCGGCGATTCCGTCGCCACCGTCGATGCGGGCGGCGACCTGGTCAATGCCGCCGGCCACACCATGCGGCAAGTCGTCGATGCCGTGCAGCAAGTTGCCGTGGTGATCGGACGCATCAGCAGCGCCGGTGCCGAGCAGAATGGCGAGATCGCCCGCATCAACCAGGCGCTGGCGCAGATCGACGACATGACGCGCCAGAACGCGGGCCTGGTCGACGAGGCGCGCGCCGGTTCGCAGCGCCTGCACCAGGAAGGCGAGGCCCTGACGCAGGCCGTGAGCCGCTTCCGCCTGGGGGAACACGAAGTGCCAGGCCCGCGCCAGACACCCGCCGCGACCGTGCGCGACGGCTTGCCCAGCGTGCGTCCGGCCGGCCTGTGGAGCGCCAACAAGCCGCGCGTCATATCACAAAATCGCGCAGAACGGCGCAAGGCTAGCTAGTCAAAAGTGTGCGCGTAGGACAAGGACTACAATTTCGCCTCAAAAGAGACTACAAAGTGGCGACTGCTAATCTTATGTTCGCCACTTACATAAGCTTTTAAAGTAGCTACATCGCGATCTGCACCGCGCGGTCGAAAGAAACACCGTTATCACATGAGTACGGCAGCTTTTTTTGACCGGCAACGCGGCAGTCGCACTCCGATGTAAAAAGCCTGTGAGGAATACTATGAGCCATACTCAACTTATCGCCCCGGTCCAGAAGAACCAGCTGCTGCCGCGCGCCATGCCGGCGGCCGGACGGGAAATCAAGCTTGCGTCGCGGGTTAGCCTCAGCAGTGCACAACAGAATGAATTGCTGGCCGCCCTGCCGCGCGCCGCGCTCGAATCGCTGTTCGAAGACCTGGAACTGGTGGAACTGCCTTTCGGCAAGGAACTGTATGCCTACGGTAACAACTTGGAATACAGCTACTTCCCCACCACCGCCATCATTTCCTTGCTGTACGTGATGGAAGACGGCGCCACGACGGAAATCGCCGTCGTCGGCCATGAAGGCGTGGCTGGTGCCTCGCTGCTGGCAGGCGAGCGCGCCATGTGCACGGCCGTCGTGCAAAGCGCCGGTTACGGCTACCGCCTGAAAACGCAAAGCTTGCGCGATGCCTTCAATCAAGGCGGCGCCCTGCCCCAGCTGCTGATGCGCTACACCAACGCCCTGTTTGCGCAGATGGCGCAGAACGCCGTCGGCGGCCGCCACAGCTCGATCGAGCAAAAGCTGTGCCGCTGGCTGCTGGACCGCCTGGACCGTTCGCCATCGAACGAATTGAAGGTGACGCAGGAGCTGATCTCCATCATGCTGGGCGTGCGCCGCGAAAGCATCACGGCCGCCGCCGGCAAGCTGCAGGAAGAAGGCTTGATCCACTATCGCCGCGGCAATATCACGGTGCTGGACCGCGCCGGCCTGGAATGCTATGCGGGCGAGTGCTACAAGGTCGCCAAGACGGAATACGACCGTTTGCTGCGCGACGTATCACGCTGCTGATCTGACAGGATGGATAAAAAAATGGCCGGGCTGCATGCCCGGCCATTTTTTTGCATTCAGAAACACTCACACGCTGGCGTCTTCGTCGATCTCTTCCGGCTCCTGCGTCAGCGGCAAGGGAATCACGGCTTCCACGCACGTCCCCTTGCCTTCCGGCCCCTGGCGCACGGTGAGGGTGCCGCCCAGCAACAAGGCACGTTCGCGCATGCCCAGCAAGCCGTGCGACATGGGTTTTTGCAGCGCATCTTCCGTGATGCCGATGCCGTCGTCGATCACGCGCAGCACCAAGCCGTGCTCGTTGCGCTTCAATGTCACGCTGACCATGCCGGCGCGCGCATATTTGAGGATATTCGTCAGCGATTCCTGCACGATGCGGAACAGGGCGATCGTCAGGGTCGCTTCGCGGTTGTCGATATTGATGGCCACATCCGTTTCGCAGCGAACCGAGCTCATGCGCGCAAAATCCTCGCAATAGCTTTCGATGGCGGCGCACAGGCCCAGGTTGTCCAGCAGGCTGGGGCGCAGATCTTCGACGATGCGGCGCTTCAGTTCCACCGTTTCCAGCAAGGTCGCCTTAGCGCGGCGCAATTGCGCGGCCAGGTCAGGCTGTGTATGCGCCAGTTGCTGCGTGACGGCCCCCAGGTCCATGCTGATCGAGGTCAGGTTGGCGCCCAGCTCATCGTGCAGCTCGCGCGCCAGGCGCGCCTTTTCCACTTCATTGACACTGATCAAATGGCGCGACAGCACGGATAACTGCTCCGTGCGCTTGCTGACCGTCGATTCCAGGGTGTCGTTGGCATTTTGCAATGCATACTCGACGGCCGCGCGGTTCTGGAAGCTGCGCCGCACCAGCTGGTAAAACATGATCAGCACGAGGATGGCCAGGGCATTGATGCCGATGCCGAGCAGCACGGCTTTCTGATACTCATGATAAAAGGCGGCGCTGCCGGACGACAGCGCTTCATTCTGCTCGCGCGTCATGATCACCACCTGCAGGCGGATCTCGTCCATGGTGGCGCGGTCGTCGGTCACGCGGGAAATGTTGACGATCTCGGCCAGCCCGCCCTGCTTGTAGACGTCGATCGACTGTTGCAGCATCGACATCTTGCGACGGATCAAGCTCTTTAATTGGCCCAGGTTCTTCAGTTGGGTGGGACTGCCTGCAAGCAAAGTCTGCAGCTCGTTGAATTCGTTTTCGATTTCGGTGGTGGCGGTCTTCGACGGCCCCAGATAGGTTTCCGAGCCGGAAATGAAATAGCCGCGCAAGCTGCTTTCCGCATCGAGCACGAGCACGTTCAAATACTGCAGGCGGTCCGCCACGCGGGCGCTCTGGCTGAGCAAGGCGTTCGTGCCCTTCAGCGACTGCAGGTTATGATAGAGACTGAAACCATTGAGTACAAGCAGCAAGGCGCAAGTCACGCACAGGATCGTCTTGTACAGGGGCAGGCGGTGATTCGGGGCCGGTTCAGCGGTGAAATACATCCTGATGTGCATCCTTAGCAAGGTTCGGCGCGGGAGAGAGCGCCGGCGCCGGCCAATTATAGTCCTCGCCACAAACTGCTGCACTGCACAACATCAAGTCGTGCCCGGCTAGCTGGCTGAGCGATCATGCTGCCATGATCGCACCGCAGCGCTAGTCAAGCAAATTGTTTTTCATTGCGTAATAGGTCAAGTCGCTGTTCGATTGCAAGCCCATTTTTTCCATGATGCGCGTACGGTAGGTGCTCACCGTCTTGATGCTCAGCGACAAGGCCACGCCGATATCGGACACGGTGGCGCCGCGCGCCAGGCGCAGGAAGACCTGGAACTCGCGGTCCGACAATTCCGTATGCAAGGCCGCATTCGTGTCGCGGTCGAACGACTGCGCCAGCAACTCGCCCACGGTGGAGCTGACATAGCGGCGCCCCTGGAATACGGTGCGCACGGCCGTCATCAGCTCATCGGCTTCGCATTCCTTGTTCAGATAGCCATTCGCGCCCATCTTGAACAGGTTCAGCGCGTATTGCTGCGCAGGATAGCCGCTGAGGATCAGCACGGGCAATTCCGGCTGGCCCTGGCGGATCGTGCGCAAGGTATCGATGCCGCTCTGGTCGGGCATGGCTATATCGAGCAGCAATACATCGCAAATTTCGCGGCGGGCGATATCGAGCGCTTCGCGCCCCGTACCGGCTTCCGCCACCACACTGAAATCGTCTGACGACGAAAAAATCTGTTTGAATCCAGCTCGTACTATTTGGTGATCATCACAAATGGCAACGCGTATCATTGTTTCCCCTTAAATTTTCCTGGCCTGGGAAAGACTACCGGAACCTGAACGCTGCTCCGGCCTAGCGTCACTAACAAAAACGCAACATTAACATTATATTCAAAATATGGCGCACCGTACGGTAGCGGCAGCGCCAAGGCGGAGCCGGAGCGCCCATGCAGTATAGTCAAGCGGTACCGGACAACCCCACCTATATTGGTACAAATCTTATTTTAGCAAGTTTAAAATCGCCATTAATTCATTGCGTATCCACGCGCGGTCCAGCGGCGCTTCCTGCGGCACGACGGGCATGGCCGGCAGCACAGGCAGCTCATCAAGAATGGCATGCGATGCGCCACGGCTATCGAGCTTGTTGCGCGCGCCGCTGATGGTAAAACCCTGCTCATACAGCAATTCGCGGATGCGGCGTATCAACAGCACCTCATGGTGCTGATAATAACGGCGGTTGCCACGTCGTTTGACCGGCTTGAGCTGAGAAAACTCCTGCTCCCAGTAGCGCAGCACGTGCGGTTTGACGCCGCACAACTCGCTCACCTCGCCGATCGTGAAATAGCGTTTCGCCGGAATGGGCGGCAAGGGGGCGATCAACTCGGTTTTACTGATGCGCTCGTTCATCGCCACTCACTCAGGCAGCACGTGCCAGCGGACTGGTCTCTTCGACCATGCTTTTCAGCTTCTGGCTCGCATGAAAGGTCACGACGCGGCGCGCCGTGATGGGAATCTCTTCACCCGTCTTCGGATTGCGGCCCGGCCGTTGCGGCTTGTCGCGCAGCTGGAAATTGCCGAAACCGGACAATTTGACGGCCTCGCCGCGCTCGAGCGCATTGCGGATTTCATCGAAAAAGGTCTCGACCATATCCTTCGCTTCGCGCTTGTTCAGGCCCACTTGCTCGAACAACAGTTCGGCCAGTTCCGCCTTGGTCAAGGTGGGTAAATCTTTTTCCGCTTCCTGGCGCACTTTGGCAACCAGCATGGCCCGATGCAAATCGGCGGCCAGTGCGGATTGCAGTACGGCGGAATCAACGTCGCTGTTATTAATTTTCCTGCCCTGCCTTTTCTGTGCGCCCGAGCCCGCCACATGGCAAGCTCGTCTACGGTTGACGACGGAAAGGCCGTCACGCAAAAAGTGACGGCCAGTCCGGAATTACGAACGCAGTTTCGCGTCGTGGCCCTGCTTGGCGGCATCGATCAGGACAGCCATCAGGCCATCGACGACATCGTCTTGCAGGGTGTTTTGAGTATCTTGCAAGCTAATCCGGAAAGCAAGGCTTTTTTCATCCGTTTCCAGCCCTTTTCCACGATATTCATCAAATAAAACAATGGCTTGCACGATACGCGCCGCCGGGCTTGCCTTGACGGCGGCGTGGAAACTGTCGAGCAGATCCTGCACGGCCACCGATTGCTTGACGACCACGGCCAGGTCGCGGCTGGCGCCAGGGAATTTCGAGATTTCCTGGTACACGGGCACGACGCGTTGCGTCAGGGCAGCGGCATCGACTTCGAACAGCACGGGCGCCAGCGGCAGGTCGTACTTTTGCATCCAGCGCGGGTGCAATTCGCCGATGAAACCGATGACCTTGCCGTCGAGTTCCACATTGGCCGAACGGCCCGGATGCAGGGCTGGATGTTCCGCCTTGGTGAAACGCAAGACCAGCGGCGCGAACAGCGCTTCCAGGTCCGCCTTCACGTCGAAGAAGTCGACCGTGCGGGACGGCTGGCCCCACTGCTCGTCGGCCACCGCGCCGTAAGCCATGGCCGCCACGCGCTTGGGCTGGGCGTAGCCGGCCACCGACAAGGGGCCGTTTTGCACGCTGTCGTCGCGCTGGTAGATGGCGCCCACTTCGAAGATGCGCACGCGGTTCGTCTTGCGGTTCAGGTTATAGCGCACGTTGGCGATCAGGCTGCCGATCAGCGAGGAACGCATCACGCTCATCTGGCTGGCGATCGGGTTCTGCAATTTGATCGGATGCGTATTGCCCGAGAAATCGCGCTCCCATGCCGTGTCGACAAAGCTCATGTTAACCACTTCCTGGAAGCCCAGGTCGGCCAGCTCATGACGTACCGCAAACAAGGAGCGGGTATTTTCCGGTGCAATCTGCATCACGTTCGCGGCCACGGGCGGCAAGGTCGGGATGTTTTCGAAGCCGTACACGCGCGCCACTTCCTCGATCAAGTCTTCCTCGATCTCGATGTCGAAACGGTAGCTGGGCGACGTCACGGAAAACACGCCGTCGGCCAGGGTGAACGGCAGCGCCAGGCGCGTGAAGATGTCGGCGATCAGCGCATCGGTCAGCGGCACGCCGATGACTTTTTGCGCGCGCGCCGTGCGCATGGTCACGGGCTGGCGCTGCGGCAAGTTCACCACGTGGTCGTCGACGGGGCCGACGGTGGTGGCCGATGTGCCGCAGATTTCCACGATCAGGGCCGTGATGCGCTCGATATGCTCGACGGTGGTGGCAAAATCGACGCCGCGCTCGAAACGGTGCGCCGCATCGGTCGAGAAATTCAAACGGCGGGCGCGGCCCTGGATGGCATTCGGCCACCAGAATGCCGCTTCCAGGTAGATGCTGTCCGTATCGTCCGATACCGAGCTGGCGTCGCCGCCCATGATGCCGGCCAGCGATTCGATTTCCTGCTCATCGGCAATGACGCCGAGCCACTCGTCGACGGCGATGGTGTTGCCGTTCAACAGCTTGACGGATTCGCCCGCCTTGCCCCAACGCACGTCGAGGCTGCCGTGGATCTTCGCCAGGTCGAACACGTGGCTGGGACGGCCCAGTTCCAGCATGACATAGTTGGAAATGTCGACCAGGGCCGACAACGGACGCTGGCCGCTGCGCTCGAGGCGCTGCTTCATCCAGTCCGGCGTGGCTGCCTTGGCGTTCAGGCCGCGGATGACGCGGCCCGTGAAACGGCCGCACAGGTCCGGCGCGCTGACTTTCACGGGCAGGACTTCGTCGCTGGAAACCGGCACGGCGCGGAACTGCGGCGCATTCAGCGGTACGCCCGTGAGTGCCGACACTTCGCGCGCCACGCCCAGCACGGACAGGCAGTCCGCCTTGTTCGGCGTCAACTTGATGGTGAATTTCAAGTCGTTCAAGGCAAAGTAATCGCGGAAATTCTGGCCGATCGGCGCGTCGTCCGGCAATTCCATCAAGCCGGCGTTTTCTTCCGACAATTTCAATTCGCGCGCGGAGCACAGCATGCCTTGCGACTCGACGCCGCGCAGCTGGCCCACCTTGATTTCAAACGGCTTGCCATCGGCGCCGGGGGGCAGCACGGCGCCCGCCATCGCGCAGACGACTTTCAAGCCCGGGCGCACGTTGGGCGCGCCGCAGACGATGTTGAGCATGGTGCCCGTGCCGACGTCGACCTGGCACACGTTCAGGCGGTCCGCGTTCGGATGTTTTTCCATCTCCAGGATCAAACCTACCACCACGTTCGAGAAAGGCGGGGCGACGGGATCGACGTCCTCGACTTCGAGACCGGACATGGTCAGCAGATGGGCCAGTTCGTCCGAAGTCATCTTCGGATCGACCATGGTACGGAGCCAGTTTTCGGAAAATTGCATAATCAAGCCTTCAAAGGGTCAAAGCTCACAGCGCGAGCGCACGGGCGCTCAAGCGCCATGAATCAAACGGAACAACGCTTAGTTGAATTGCTTCAAGAAACGCAAGTCGCCTTCATAGAACAGACGCAGGTCATTGATGCCATAGCGCAGCATCGTCAAGCGTTCCAGGCCGGAGCCGAAAGCGAAACCGATGAATTTCTCGGGATCGAGGCCGAAGTTCTTCACCACGGTCGGATGCACCTGGCCGGCGCCCGACACTTCCAGCCAGCGGCCCTTCAAAGGACCGGAGCCGAAGGCGATGTCGATCTCGGCCGACGGTTCCGTGAACGGGAAGTACGACGGGCGGAAGCGCACCTGCAGGTCGTCCGTTTCGAAGAAGGCCTTGACGAAGTTCAGGTACACGCCCTTCAGGTCGGCAAAGCTGATGTCTTCGGCGATCCACAGGCCTTCGACCTGGTGGAACATCGGCGAATGGGTGGCGTCGCTGTCGACGCGGTAGGTGCGGCCCGGCGCGATGACCTTGATCGGCGGCGTATGCGTGCGCGCATAGCGCACCTGCATCGGGCTTGTGTGCGTGCGCAGCAGCAAGGGCTTGCCATCGGTGTCGTTGCCATCGATGTAGAACGTATCTTGCATGGAACGGGCTGGATGGTTTTCCGGGCTGTTGAGCGCCGTGAAGTTGGTCCAGTCGTTTTCGATTTCGGGGCCGTCGGCCACGTCGAAGCCGATCGAGCGGAAGATTTCCTCGACCCGCTCCCACGTGCGCATCACGGGATGGATGCCGCCTGGCATGCGGCCACGGCCCGGCAGGGTCACGTCGATCGCTTCGGCGTTCAGACGGCCTTGCATCTGGGCATCGGCCAGCGCATCACGGCGCGCCGTCAGCGCGTCTTCGATCTGCACTTTGACGGCATTGATCAGGGCGCCCTGCGCCTTGCGCGCGTCCGGGTCCAGCTTGCCCAGGCCCTTCATCATTTCAGTAATCTGGCCAGTCTTGCCCAGGTAGCGGGCTTTGGCGTTTTCAAGTGCGGCAGCGTCTGCGGCGGCGATAAAGTCAGCCTGGGCCGAGACGACGAGTTCTTCTAGGGAGTTCATGCGGCTTTTCCTGTTTTGGAAATCAATCCTGGATTTAGTAATCTAGAACCCAACAATCAAAAACGGAAACGGGGCACAAGGTGGTTGTACACCCCTGCCCCGCTCTTTATAACGTCACCCTGGGGGTAACGTTGTGCAATGACCGATGCTTACGCAGCGATTTTTGCTTTCACTGCGTTGACAATCGCAGCGAATGCTGGCTTGTCCATCACAGCCATATCGGCCAGGACTTTACGGTCCAGTTCGATATTTGCTTTTTTCAAGCCGTTCATGAATACGCTGTACGTTACGCCATGCTCACGGGAAGCGGCGTTGATACGGGCGATCCACAGGCGGCGGAAAACACGCTTCTTGTTGCGGCGATCGCGGTAAGCGTATTGGCCAGCGCGCATAACTGCTTGCTTGGCAACACGGTATACACGGCTGCGGCGACCACGGTAGCCTTTAGCTTGAACAAGAATCTTCTTATGACGGGCACGAGCTGTAACCCCACGTTTTACTCTAGGCATAGTAACTCCTTAAATTGAGTGTGAGATTAAGCAGTCGGCATCATGCGCATGACGGATGTGACATCCGATGCGTTGATGTTACGGGTACCGCGCAACTGACGTTTGTTTTTGGTGGTTTTCTTGGTCAGGATGTGGCGTTTGAACGCGTGACCCGACTTGACTGTTCCACCTGGACGCACGCGAAAACGTTTTTTCGCGGAGCTTTTGGTCTTCATTTTAGGCATAGCAATCTGTCCTCTTACGGACAGCTCCATTTATAACAGGATTGCAGGTGGCAACACGACGCTGCGCTTAGATGCCTGCTTTCACATGTTGTGCAGCGGATGCGAGTCCGCTACAGTTCACGCGGCCCGCACATTGCTGAGCGGGCCGCGCAAATTCTGCCTGGAATCTGGTGTCGCACCAATGCTGGCGCAAACCACGTCGATCCACAGTAAAACGCTATTGTAGCTTACTTCTTCTTCTTAGGCGAAAGAACCATGATCATTTGGCGGCCTTCCATCTTCGGGAACTGCTCGACCTGGCCGTACGGCTCCAGATCGGCTTTCAGACGTTCCAGCATGCGGAAGCCAATATCCTGGTGCGCCATCTCACGACCGCGGAAACGCAAAGTGATCTTGGTTTTATCGCCGTCTTCAAGGAACTTGATGAGATTACGCAACTTGATATTGTAGTCACCATCATCAGTCCCCGGACGGAATTTGACTTCCTTCACGAGGATGATCTTTTGCTTCAATTTGGCTTCGTGAGCTTTCTTTTGCTCCGAATACTTAAATTTGCCGTAGTCCATCAAACGGCATACCGGTGGCTGCGCGGTAGGCGCAATTTCCACCAGGTCGACGTTTGCCTCTTCCGCCAGGCGGAAGGCTTCAGCCAAACTTACGATACCGAGTGGCTCGTTATCGACCCCGCTTAAACGCATTTCAGGGGCAGTGATTTCGCCATTGATGCGATGTGACTTGTCAGTAGCTATTGTAATTTCCTTTAAAAATCTTGTAAGACGGTCGTGCAGCGAGTTTCCTCGTCAGGCCTTGGTGTCGACTTCATGTTTGAGTCGCTCAATCAGGGCATCGACGGACATGACGCCCAGATCGACATTGCCCCGCGCCCGCACGGCCACTGTATTCGCATCCCGCTCTTTGTCGCCAATTACTAAGATGTAAGGCAATTTTTGTACGGAATGTTCACGTATTTTATAGGTAATCTTCTCGTTACGCAAATCAGCCTGTACACGCAGCCCCGCTTTGCGCAGTTTTGTTGTTACTTCTTGTACATAATCAGCTTGAGCGTCGGAAATATTCAACACCGACACCTGCACCGGCGACAGCCACAACGGCATGGCACCCGCATAGTGTTCGATCAGGATGCCGATGAAACGTTCCAGCGAACCCACGATCGCGCGGTGCAGCATGATCGGCACCTGGCGCGTGTTGTCCACGGCCACGTATTCGGCACCCAGGCGGCCCGGCATCGACGGGTCGATCTGCACGGTGCCCACTTGCCATGCGCGGCCCAGACTATCCTTCAAGTGGTATTCGATCTTCGGACCATAGAACGCGCCCTCGCCCGGCAATTCCGTCCATTCCACGCCGCAGGCGCGCAGAGCCGAACGCAGGGATTCCTCGGCGAAATCCCACGATTCTTCCGTGCCGATGCGGTTATCGGGACGCAAGGCCAGTTTCACGTCGATATTCGTGAAGCCGAACGCCGTGTACACATCCATGGCCTGCTGGTGGAAGGCCGTCACTTCGCCGGCGATCTGCTCTTCCAGGCAGAAGATGTGGCCGTCATCCTGCGTAAATCCGCGCACGCGCATCATGCCGTGCAAGGCGCCCGACGGTTCGTTGCGATGGCATTGGCCGAATTCGCCGTAGCGCAATGGCAAGTCGCGGTAGCTGCGCATGCCATTGTTGAAAATCTGGATATGACCAGGGCAATTCATCGGCTTCAGCGCATAGGCACGGTTTTCCGATTCCGTGATGAACATGTTTTCACGGTAATTATCCCAGTGGCCGGTTTTTTCCCACAGGCCACGGTCGAGAATCTGCGGCGCCTTGACTTCCTGGTAACCGTTGACCTGGTACACATTGCGCATGTATTGTTCGACCTGCTGCCAGATCGACCAGCCTTTCGGGTGCCAGAAGATCAGGCCTGGCGCTTCTTCCTGGAAATGGAAGAAATCGAGCTGCTTGCCCAACTTGCGGTGATCGCGCTTTTCCGCCTCTTCCAGGTTGTGCAGATACAATTCCTGGTCCTCCTTCTTGGCCCAGGCCGTGCCATAGATACGCTGCAGCATCTCGTTTTTCGAGTCACCGCGCCAGTAGGCGCCGGCCAGCTTCATCAGTTTGAAGACTTTCAGCTTGCCCGTCGATGGCACGTGGGGGCCGCGGCACAAGTCCGTGAACTTGCCTTCGGAATACAGCGACACTTCCTGGTCGGCCGGGATGGAGCCGATCAGTTCAGCCTTGTAGGCTTCGCCGATGCCCTTGAAGTAGTCGATGGCTTCGTCGCGCGCGACAACCTTGCGCGTGACTTGCTCATCCTTCTTGGCCAGTTCCGCCATTTTCTTTTCGATCGCAACCAGATCCTCCGGCGTGAACGGCCGCTTGTAGGCGAAGTCATAATAAAAGCCGTTGTCGATCACGGGGCCGATGGTCACTTGCGCGTCCGGGAACAATTCCTTGACGGCATATGCCAGCAAGTGGGCCGTCGAGTGGCGGATCACTTCCAGGCCGTCGGCGTCCTTGTCCGTGACGATCGCCAGTTCCGCGTCTTGCTCGATCAGATAGGAGGTATCGACCAGCTTGCCGTCGACCTTGCCCGCCAGGGCAGCCTTGGCCAGGCCGGTACCAATATTGGCCGCAACCTGGGCCACGGTGACCGGGCCGTCAAATTGACGGGCGGAACCATCGGGAAGTCGGATTGTAAGCATATTGATCTCCATATCGGCGCTGGCGCCAGGTAAAACTGCAATGAATGGTGTGGACTGAAAAACTGAAAGGAAAACGCAGACGCAAAAAAACGCGGACTAGCCGCGTTTTTCACTTTTTTGAGACAAAGGAAACCCGTTCGACTAGCGTCACTCCCAAAGCTTGGTAGTAGTTCGCGGTGTCATAACCGGTTTTACCTTTCTCTCTAACTGCATTCCTGGTGGGCGGTGAGGAATTCGAATCCCCGACCCCTTGGATGTCGACCAAGTATTCTAACCAGCTGAACTAACCGCCCGTAAAACTTTTGTTGATCATTGTATTTCAAATGACCGCTTGCGGCTTGCGCCAGCTTAAAACTCTTTAAAACCACTTACTGCTAAATTCTGGTGGGCGGTGAGGAATTCGAATCCCCGACCCCTTGGATGTCGACCAAGTATTCTAACCAGCTGAACTAACCGCCCCGAAGACCAGCATTATAGAGAGGCTTTCCCAGAATGACAAGGGCTGTTTTACAGGAAACTTTAATCTGTTTTTCATCCGCTTCCCGGGCGTCAGCCCCTTTTATATAGAGTCGGCCCGGTGCATGCGGAATGCCGCTAGAATCGCGGCATGAACTCCACCCTATTCGCCTGGCTGAAAACCCTGAGCCGCATCTGCGGTTTTGAAACGGCCGACTCCTTCCCGCCCAATCACCCCTACGCGCGCACGCGCTGGGAAGCCGCGTATTTCGATATCGCTTCCGACGTGAAGCCCGACGAGATCGAGCGGCGCATCTGCGCGGCCATTGCCAACACGCCGAGCGTCTTCGCCTACATCACCAATCCCACGCCGCGCATGCAGCGCGCGCTGCTGAACGTGATCCACGACCGGCTGCGGCGCCAGCCCGGCGCGGGCGCCACGGACCTGGTCTTGTTGTTGATCAATGCCTACGCCAGCGACCACATCACGGAAGCCGTGCCCGGCCTGCGCACCCTGATCCACAACACGGCACACGAAGACACGAATCTGCGCGTGCATGCGATCCTGGAATTGCTGGTCGGCACGCCACGGGGACTCGACGTGATCGACATGTAATCGTCACGCATGATTGGCGGGCACATAACGCGCCCGCAGGCGCATGAACGGCGTTTCCACCACTCTATACAAGAGCCAGCCCGTAAAGATACTAACGGCGATACTGATCAGTATCGCCACGAGGCCGTCCGGCCCATACCCCATCTCCTGCAACAGTGGGCGCAGCAGGATGCATAGTTGCTTGTGCAACAGATAAATCGCATACGACCACAGGGCCAGGCTGGCCGCGCCCGGCACGCGCAGTTTATATAATGCGCTGCCGGGACTGAGCGCGGCGATCAGCAGCAAGCTGAAACTGACGGCCAGGGCCGGATAGCCGAACACGGTCACCGCATAGCCATAGTGATCGGTGAGAAACACATAAAACATCAGCGCCGTGCCCGCGATTCCCGCCAGCAAGGTGCGGTTGCCGTAGGAGGTGAGGCGTGTCCAGGCACCAGGGTGGTAATTCTTCATCAGCGCCAAGGCCACGCCCGCCACCAGTTCGTCGAAGCGGCACCACGACGCGTAATAAATATACTTGTAATAGCCAAGGCCGCCGCGCGGTACTTGCACGTATTCATCCCACAGGTAGGCGCGCACCAGCATGCCGACGATCAAGCTGGCGGCCACGGCCAGCCAGGCCCACAGCAAGGACTTGCGGCAGGCGGCGATCATCAGCGCCACGGCCGGCAGCAGCACGTAGAACTGCTCTTCCACACACAGCGACCACGCATGGGAAAACGCCGTGCCCGGCGTCAGATTGATGTTTTGCGTAAACGTCAGGAATTTCCACAGCGGCAATAGCGCGCTATCGCCGCGAAACGCGGGCCACACATAATACAAAGCCAGCACGACATAAAAATTGGGCAAGGTGCGCAAAAATCTCCGCGCATAGAAGCGGGACAGTGAAAAGCCGTGTGCGCTGCGCAAGGCCCCGAAGATCTGGTTGCCGATCAGGTAGCCGCTGAGGGCAAAGAACAGGTCCACGCCTACCCAGCCGATTTCGCCCCAGAAACCGAACGCCCCGCCCTCGCTGACGAACAGCAAATAATGGTTCATGAAGACGAGCACGATGGCCAGCGCGCGCAAGGTGTCGAGGCCATACAGGCGGGAAGGATGGAACGTACTGGACATGGAATCGGCAAGGGAAAACAACGGTGGCGCCGATCATGCCACGCCAGAGTGCGCCATGGCCACATTTTTGCAGGCGTGCACGGCGAATCCCGCTAAAATATGCCGACCCCGCTTTCCCTTCCCGCAACAGCATAGGATATGTCCAGCATGAGCAGCGCACTCCACTTCAAGTCCATCAACTACACGGGCCAGGGCAGCGGCCCGCGCCTGATCGTCACGGGCGCCGTGCACGGCAATGAAACCTGCGGTACCAAGGGTATTCAACGCGTGATGGCTGAACTCGACAGCGGCGCCCTCTCCATCGTGGCCGGCAGCGTCACCTTCGTGCCCATCACCAACCCGCTGGCTTACGCCAAGGGCGTGCGCAGCGGCGACCGCAACCTGAACCGCAACCTGTTTCCGAACGACAATCCACAGGATTTCGAAGACCGCATCGCCAACTGGCTATGCCCCTTGCTGGGCCAGCACGACGTGCTGCTCGACTTGCACTCGTTCAATGCCGACAGCCAGCCCTTCGTCATGGTGGGGCCGCGCAACAACGACGGTCCGCTGCAACCGTTTCAACATGAAGACAAAGAACGCGCGCTGGCGCGCCGCCTGGGCGTGCGCCGCTTCGTCGACGGCTGGCTGCATGCCTACGGTCAGGGCGTGCAGCGCCGCCTGGGCAATAGCGACCAGGTGGGCCTGGTCTTGCGCTATGGCGTGGGCACGACGGAATACATGCGCTCGACGGGCGGCTATGCCCTGACCCTGGAATGCGGCCAGCACGCGGACCCGGCCGCGCCGGATGTGGCCTACCGCGCCATCATGAACACGCTCGCCTTCCTCGGCTTCATCGACGCGCCGCCACCGGAACCGATCGCCGATGCCGACATGGAAGCGCTGAACATGGTCGTCGTGCACGACAAGCTGCATACAAGCGACCGCTTCATCAAGACCTGGTCCAGCTTTGACAAGGTCAAACAGGGCGAGCAGATCGGCGTGCGCGCGGACGGCACGCCCGTGACGGCCGAATTCGACGCCTATATCCTCTTCCCGGACGTCAACGCGCAAGCCAATGCCGAGTGGTATTACCTGGCGCGGGTGGCCAGCAGCTTCTGATCAATGCCCCACTGATTTGGAAAAGAGATTAATCACCAGCACGCCGGCAATGATCAGCCCCAGGCCGATCAGGGCCGGCGTATCGAGGCTTTGCTTGAACCAGAACCAGCCCACGGCGGAAATGAGCACGATGCCCACGCCCGACCAGATCGCATACACGATGCCGGTAGGAATGACCTTCAGGGTCAGCGACAAGCACCAGAAGGCGATGCTGTAGCCGACCACGGTGATGATGCTGGGCCACAAGCGGCTGAAGCCCTCGGACGCCTTCAAGGCGCTGGTGGCGATGACTTCGGCGATGATGGCGATGGCCAGGTAGAAATACGTCATGGCGAGACTCATGCTGGCATCCTTTATTGCGGGCTGAGCAATTTCAAGCCCAGGATGCCGGAGACGATCAGGGCGATGCAGGCGATGCGCGCGGCGCTGGCCGGTTCGCCCAGCACCATGATGCCGAAGATGGCCGTGCCCACGGTGCCGATGCCCGTCCAGATGGCGTACGCCGTGCCCAGCGGCAAGGTGCGCAAGGCCAGGCCCAGCATCACCACACTGCCCAGCATGGACACCGCCGTCAAGACGGAGGGCACGAGGCGGGTAAAGCCGGCGCTGTATTTGAGGCCGATGGCCCAGCCGATTTCCAGCAAACCCGCCAATACCAGAATGATCCACGCCATACTTTTCTCCCGAGGCGGCAGGGTCGTCCCCGCCATGCAGCCCCCACATCGAGCGGGGTCGTCCCCACAGGAGCAAAAGGAAAAGTATACCACTGGGTGAAAAGTCTTGCCGCAAGCACATTTTTTCTGGTGCTGTTGCCAAAAAACATGCGTCTGGCAGCATAATTGCCGCATCCATTCACTCTCGGGAACAACGATGCTGCTACTGGCCCAAATCCTTACCGCCCTCATCCTGCTGCTGCACGTCTACATCATGCTGCTGGAAACCGTGCTGTTCGATGCGCGCGGACGCAAGGTCTTTGGCCTGAGCAAGGAAAAGGCGGAGATCGTGCGCCCCGCCATGTCGAACCAGGGCTGCTACAACGGCTTTCTTGTCGCCGCGCTGGCGCTGGGCTTTTTTCATCCGGACGCGGCCATCGCCCATGCATTCACCGTCTTCGGCCTGACCTGCATCGCCGTGGCCGGCGTGTGGGGCGCAGCCACCGTCATGGCGCGTATCCTCTACCTGCAAACCGTGCCGGCCGTCATCGCCTTGCTGCTGTTCCACTTCGCCTGATCCCTGCCAAGGCGGCCAGCCGGCCGCCCTACCCCACTCCGTGCCGCCCGCGCATACCCCAAATGGGTGATGTTTCCAAGAAACACGCCCGATACAATTCCTTGTAGCAATAAAAAAGATACCACCAGACACATGGTGGCAAGTCACAGTCCACAGGGGAAATCATGCAAGCACATCCAACCACCTTTGCCGTCACTTTGCTCGGCTGCCTCATGCTGTCCGCCTGCGGTGGCGGCGGCAGCGACGACAGCGGCTCGGGCAGCGGCTCCACCAGTGCCAGCGGCGGCACCTCGTCAAGCTGCCAGTACAGCAATCTGATCAGCGATACGGAACGCAAGCAGGCCAGCGCCTGTGGCATCCAGGTATCGGGCAACTACGCCCAGGCGGACTCGGGATACGATAGCCTCGTTGCCGCCTGCAAACAGGGAGACAAAGCCAAGGCGGATGCCTATTACAGTGGCACCTACCAGCACATGGTCGACTATGCGCGCGCCGTGAGCAAGGAACTCGGTTGCGGGCAAAACAACGGCGCCACCTTGCCCAACAACACCACGGCCAGCAACTACAATTTCTGTGTCAAAAGCACCACCGTCAATGGTAAGCTCAGCTATGAAGGCGCTTGCTATGGCCCCGTCAAATCCGGCGAAGGCGGCTGCGGCAGCGGCTATAACCATATCAGCCAGTACGCCAGCCTCAGCACGTGCACCTCCGGCGGCAAAAGCTGGCTGGAATCGCGTTAAGGAAGCCGGGCGGCCATAGCAAAGGCCGCCCGCGATCTTGTCCATCGCTTGCCGCATGAGGATCGCCAATGACGCCATCGCTCGCCGTCGCCAGCCAGGCACTGATTACCCTAATCTATGAAGCGGCCACGCGGCATGGCGCTTGGTCGCAATTCCTCGCCGCCCTTGCGCAACAACTGAAATCGCACGCGGGTTTGATCTGGGCCAATGATTTCAGCAACCGCTCGGTCGACGTGCAGCTGCCGGGCAGCGGCCTGGCCGCCACGTATGGCTTCGAATCGGAGGCCATGGCCAGCTTTGCCAGCTACTACGGCGCGCGCAATGTGTGGCTGGAAGACGCCACCCTGCACCGCGAGGGCGCCGTCGTCACCGGCTCCATGCTGTTTCCCGACCATTGCCTGAAGAAAACCGAGTACTGGACGGACTGGCTGCGCCCGCAAGACATCTTCTATACGGCGGCGGCCATCGTCGAATTGCGCGCCGAGCGCTCCACCAACGTCACCGTGGTACGCCGCGAACAGGCGGGCGTCTACGAGGCGGGCGAGCTGGCGCTGATCCGCAGCCTGATGCCGCACCTGCAGACGGCCTTTGCCCTGCAGCGCAAACTGCGCCGGCTGGAAGTGCTGTCCCAGAGTTCCACCCAGGTGCTGGAATTGCTGCCGTTCGGCGTACTGTTGCTCGACGCCACCTCACAATTGCTGTACGCCAACGAGCGGGCGCTGGCCATGACGGCGTCAACGCGCTTGCTGCAGCTGCGCGAGGGAGCGCCCCTGTATTGCCCGCGCGAAGCGGACAACGGCGCGCTGCGGCGCATGCTGCACGAGGCGGCCCAAACGGGCACGACAGCGGCAGGCGGCCCCGGCGGCGTGCTCAACCTGAACGGCTTGACGGGAGAGCAGCTGCGCCTGCGCGTCACGCCCCTGCCCTCCTGGCACAGCCCGTTCGGCTCGGCCAGCGCCATCGCCGTCTTCCTCAGCGACAGCAGCGACCTGATCACCTCCCTGGCGGCGACCCTGCGCAATTTCTATGGCATGACCGTGGCCGAGGCGCGCCTGACGGAAGCGCTCGTCAACGGCTACTCCCTGCAGGAATACGCCGAACGCCAGCGCATCTCCATCCACACGGCCCGCACGCAAATCAAGAGCGCCACCGCCAAGGCCGGCGCCCAGCGCCAGGTGGACCTGGTGCGCATCGTGCTGACGGGCCCGGCCGTGCTGCAGCGCAATCCCCTTCCCGCCTGAGCTTTCAAAAACGCGCGCCGCCGGCACGCTTTTCATTTATATCGTAAGATACGTATATCGCAATATAACGATATTAGAATTGAACAATCACGATATATACATCGCTGAAAAGCGAATTGTGTATTGAGGAGAAACAACATGGATATCGACGCCATCCACAAGGCGCTGGCCAATCCCGTGCGCCGGCAGATTTTGCAATGGCTCAAGGAGCCGGAACAGTATTTCCAGGAACAGGACCACCCGCTGCACCTGGGCGTGTGCGCCGGCCTGATCGACCGCCGCCTGAACCTGTCGCAATCGACGGTGTCGGCGCACCTGGCCAGCTTGCAGAAGGCGGGCCTGGTTTCGGCCACCAAGGTGGGCCAATGGAGTTTCTTCAGCCGCAACGAAACCACCATCGCGGCCTTTCTCGACCACATGCAACAAGGTTTGTAAGCATCCCCATCTCAACGCCGCCCGACCGGCCCCCCACAAGGAAATGACAATCATGACAACCCTATTCGCCCCCATCACCATCGGCAGCCTGCAACTGAAAAACCGCATCATCATGGCGCCGCTGACGCGTTCGCGCGCCGGCAATCCGGGCCGCGTGCCCAACGCCCTGATGGCCGAGTACTACGCGCAGCGCGCTTCGGCCGGCATGATCATTTCGGAAGCGACGGCCGTCACGCCGCAGGGCGTGGGCTATGCGGACACGCCCGGCATCTGGTCCGACGAGCAGGTGGAAGGCTGGAAACACATCACCCGCGCAGTGCATGAGGCGGGTGGCAAGATCGTGCTGCAACTGTGGCATGTGGGCCGCATTTCCGCGCCCCTGTTCCTGAATGGCGATTTGCCCGTGGCACCCAGCGCCGTCAAGCCGGCCGGCCACGTCAGCCTGGTGCGCCCGCAACAGGAATTCGTCACGCCGCGCGCGCTGGACGCGGAAGAAATCCCCGGCATCGTGGCGGCCTACCGCCTGGGCGCAGAGAATGCAAAGAAAGCGGGCTTCGACGGCGTGGAAATCCATGGCGCCAATGGATATCTGCTCGACCAGTTCCTGCAAGACAGCACCAACTTGCGCACCGATAACTACGGCGGTTCGATTGAAAACCGCGCCCGATTGATGCTGGAAGTGACGGACGCCTGCATAGCCGTGTGGGGCGCGGACAAAGTGGGCATGCACCTGGCGCCGCGCCGCGACGCACACGACATGGGCGATTCCGACCCGCGCGCTACCTTCGGCTATGTGGCGCGCGAACTGGGCAAACGGGGCATCGCCTTCATCTGCGCCCGCGAAGCGCTCGGTGACGACCGCCTGGGCCCCTACCTGAAGCAGGAATTTGGCGGCGTGTACATTGCCAACGAGAAAATGGACAAGGCGGCGGCCGAAGCCTTGCTGGCCAAGGGCGAAGCCGATGCCGTGGCCTTCGGCCTGTGGTTCATCGCCAACCCCGACCTGCCCATCCGCCTGCACAGCGACGCGCCATTGAACCCGCTGAACCCGGACACCCTGTATGCACCGGACGCCGCCGGCTACACGGACTACCCGGCGCTGGCCGCACAAGCCTGAACGGCCCCCTGAGCACGAGCGGCACTGCGCCGCTCCCCCCTTGGCGGCGGGCGCAACGATACCAACGCACTGACCGCGTGACGATCGCGGCGCCCGCCGTTTTTACCTGCCCTTCAGCGCCATCGGCGCCGTGCCGGCCGGGCCGGGCGGCGCGCCTGCACGCTGCTGAAGACGCGGCGTATTACTTCGGCCGGCACCGCGTGCTCGCGCAAATAGGCGGTCGCCACCGTTCGCCCCAGGGCATGATGAAACGCCACGCCACGCTCAACGAGCTCGGCCATCACTGTGTCCGTTCGAACATGCTCCCCATGTACATCGTCGATACTGTTTTTCATGCCATGGCTCCATAGCGGGTGGATCAACCTTGCATCAAGTTTTGACCACATACCGTGCATTTAGTGCCCGGCACAGGAAGCAAGCATGGTTAAAATGGCAGTGTAAACGACCCCGACACCGCATGGATAGCGGCCTTCGCTGCTTGTCGCCACCGCCAGCCCCGTATAGAATGCCTGCGCAGAATTTTTGCTTCACGGAAAATGGCCACCAGCGCCATCCCATTAAGAACAGTGTCACTGAAGGGTATCAATGGACGATTTATTTGTACAAGCGGGCGACTTGCCGACCTGGCACCAGCGCTGCGCGCTGCGCGTGCTGCACCTGTTCGGCTGGCGCATGCGCTTCCGCCCCTTGCCGGGGCCGCGCGGCATCGCCGTCGTCTACCCGCACACGTCGAACTGGGATTTCATGGTGGGCCTGTTCGGAAAATGGGCGCTTTCGCTGCCGTTCCGCTGGCTGGCCAAGGATTCGCTGTTCCGCGGCCCCATGGGCAAGGTGCTGCGCTACCTGGGCGGCGAACCAGTCGACCGCAGCACCACCAGCGGCACGATCCAGCGCCAGGCCGAGCGCATGCTGGCCGCCGACTGGTACTGGCTGGCCATCACGCCGGAAGCGACGCGCAGCTACCGTCCGAACTGGAAAAGCGGCTTCTATCACCTGGCCGTCGCCGCCAAGGTGCCGCTGTTGCTGGTCTACATCGACTACCCGAACAAGGTGCTGGGCGTCGTCGACCACTTATACTTGACGGGCGACAAGGATGCCGACATGGCGGCGATTGCCGCCGTGTATGCGGGCCACCAGGGCTTGCATCCGGAAAAAGCCGCGCCCATCGTTCTGTCCGACAAGCGCCCCGCCCCTTAATTCATTCCCATCAGCACCACGCCGGCGGCCGTCAAGGCCACGCCGGCCACACGCAGCACGCGCTCGGCCAGCACCAGGCCGGTGACACGTCCCGCACACAGCAGCATGGCCGAGGCCAGCATGAAGCCGCACGCGGCCGAGGCGGCCGGCAATTCCTGTCCATGCGCATTGCCATGCGCCAGCGCAAACATGGCCACCAATCCCAAGCCTAGCCAGTTCGGCAAGGCCAGCGCCAGCGCGATGGCCAGTCCCACCAGCGCCACCGTCGCGGCGATGCCCGTTTCCAGCCCCGGCACCGTCAAGCCCGCCATGCCGGCCAGCGCGCCGAACAGCATCATGCCGAGGAAAGTGGCAGGCTGGCCCCAGCCGCGGCGCTGCTGGCCGCCCCAGAGACCCACGCCCAGCATGGCCAGCAAATGGTCGATGCCCGTGAACGGATGGGCGAAGCCGGCCAGGAAGCCCACGCTGTCGCCATGACCGGGGTGGGCCATGGCGGGCACGGCCAGCAGGCACAGTGCCGCCACGGCGGCCGTTTTTGTCATCAGTGTTGCGCTCATTGCAGCTCCTTGCCTGGTTGATCGAGCAAACCTTGCTCGCGGATAAAATCGATCACGGCCTGCACGCCGTCGCCGCTGCGCAGGTTGGTGAACACGAAGGGCCGCTCGCCGCGCATGCGCCTGGCGTCCTGCGCCATCACGTCGAGGTTGGCGCCCACGTACGGCGCCAGGTCCGTCTTGTTGATGATCAACAAGTCGGAGCGCGTGATGCCGGGGCCGCCCTTGCGCGGGATTTTTTCGCCGCCGGCCACGTCGATCACGTAGATCGTCAGGTCCGACAGTTCCGGGCTGAAGGTGGCAGCCAGATTGTCCCCGCCCGATTCGACCAGGATCAGGTCGAGATCGGGAAAATCAGCCTGCATGCGTGCGATCGCTTCCAGGTTGATCGAGGCATCTTCGCGGATGGCCGTGTGCGGGCAGCCGCCCGTCTCCACGCCCATCAGGCGCTCGGCCGGCAAGGCATCGGCGCGCAACAGGATTTCCATGTCTTCCTTGGTGTAGATGTCGTTCGTGATGACGGCCATGTCGTAGCGCTCGCGCATGCCCTTGCACAGCATTTCGCACAGGGCCGTCTTGCCCGAGCCAACGGGCCCGCCGATGCCCACGCGCAGGGGATTGGAGGTAATCGATGTCATGTTTGCTCTCTCATTGAATAGTTCAGGAACGGTACAGGCGGCTGTACTGCACTTCGTGCCGCATCGACAGCAGCGACAGGCCCGGTGCCCAGTTGCCCATCTCGTCGTCTGCCAAGGTTTGCGCCGTGATCGCCGCCGCTTCCAGGTCCGGCCGCAGCGACAGCAGCAAACGCTGGCCCGCCACCTGCCCCAGCGGCACGGATTTCACGCAGACGAGCACCTGGTTTTCCGCCCAGGCGAACAGCATGGCCAGCAGCGCCTCTTCGCGCGGGATGGCCAGTGCCGCCACGGCGCAGGCATACGCGGTGGGCAGGGCCACTTCCGGCTCGCCCTGCAGCATGTCGATCAGCACGCCGTCGGCCACGCCCAGCTCGGCCAGCAATTTGGTCAGCGAGTATCCCATCTGGATGGTTTCGGCGCGAAATTCCGCCGTGTCGCGCGAAGCGATGAAACGCTCGCTCCAGCGCTGCACGGCGCCCAGGTCCTGCGCTGCAAACGCCTGCATCAAGCGCCAGCACAAAGGCGCCTCCCAGCGCGCCACCACCTGCGCCAGATGCTGCGCGATCCACTCGCGCGCCGTGGCCGCATCCGTCACCAGGCCCGATTCCAGCGCCGCTTCCAGCCCCTGCGAATAGCTGTAGGCGCCGATCGGCAAGGCCGGGCTGGCGAACTGCAGCAGATGCAGCAGGGCCGATGCCTGCATCACGCGGCGCCCGGCGCATCGCCTGGACGGTGGATTTTCTGCCGCAGCGGCACGGGCGCCAGCAAGTGCTGGCCGTGGCCGTCGTGGTGGCCATGGCCGCCGCCGTAGGCGCCCGCTTCCGGCTCGAACGGCGCGCTTTCTTCCGTCACCGTCGCCTGCAAGCCCTCCAGCATTTCCTTCAACACCACATCCTTGCGGATGCGCAAGAAGCCGTCGCCCACCTGCGCCTGCGTGTGGCGGTTCCCCAGGTGGAAAGCGCAGCGCAGCAGGGTATGCGCATCCGCGCAGCGCACCAGGTAGGTCGGTTCGCGCGCGGCGACGATCCGCACCACCTGCCCTTCCGGCCCCGTCATGCGCTCGCCGTCGCGCAGCACCGTGCCGCGCACGGTGAACACGGCGACGTCGTCGCCATTCGACAGCACGGCGCGCAGCCGGCATTTTTCGCGCTGGTCGTAGGGCAGCACCAATTGGGCAAACGGCGCGCGGTCATCGTCGGGACCTAATTTGGTATGCAAAGTGAGCATGCTTGTCTCCCGCTTAAAATAGAAAATAACGCTGCGCCATGGGCAGCACGGCCGCCGCCTCGCACACGAGCAGCTGGCCGTCGGCGCGCACGGCATAGGTTTCCGGGTCCACTTCCATGTGCGGCGTGGCGCCGTTGTGGATCATGTCGGCCTTGCGCAAGCCGCGCATGTTTTTCACGGCGATGACGGATTTATTGAGTTTGAGCTGATGCCCGATATCGAGCTCGTAGGCCGCCTGCGAGACGAACGTAAACGACTTTTTCAGGCCGCCGCCGAAGGCGCCGAACATCATGCGGTAATGCACGGGCTGCGGCGTGGGAATCGAGGCGTTCGGGTCGCCCATCTGCGCGGCCGCGATCATGCCGCCCTTGAGTATCATCGACGGCTTGACGCCGAAGAAGGCCGGCTTCCACAGCACGATATCGGCGATCTTGCCCGCCTCGATGGAACCCACCACGTGCGATATCCCGTGCGTGATGGCCGGGTTGATCGTGTACTTGGCGATGTAGCGCTTGGCGCGGAAATTGTCGCTGCGCGCCGTGTCGGGCGCCAGCGCGCCCCGCTGCACCTTCATCTTGTGCGCCGTCTGCCAGGTGCGCATGATCACTTCGCCCACGCGGCCCATCGCCTGCGAGTCGGACGACATCATCGAGATGGCGCCGATATCGTGCAGGATGTCTTCGGCGGCGATGGTTTCGCGGCGGATGCGCGACTCGGCAAAGGCCACGTCTTCGGCAATGGCCGGGTCCAGGTGGTGACACACCATCAGCATGTCCAGGTGCTCGTCGAGCGTGTTGACGGTGAACGGGCGCGTGGGGTTGGTCGACGAGGGCAGCACGTTGGACTGGCCCACGGCGGCGATGATGTCGGGCGCATGGCCGCCGCCCGCCCCTTCCGTGTGGAAGGTGTGGATGGTGCGGTCCTTGAAGGCAGCCAGGGTGTGTTCGAGGAAGCCCCCTTCGTTGAGGGTATCGCTGTGCAGCGCCACCTGAATATCCATGCGGTCGGCCACCGACAGGCAGTTGTCGATGGCGGCCGGCGTGCTGCCCCAGTCCTCGTGCAGTTTCAGGCCGATGGCGCCCGCGCGCACCTGTTCTTCCAGGGGCAGCGGCAAACTGACGTTGCCTTTGCCCATGAAGCCCAGGTTCATCGGGAAGGCGTCGGCGGCGGCCAGCATGGCGTGCAAGTGCCACGGTCCCGGCGTGCAGGTGGTGGCGGCCGTGCCCACGGCCGGCCCCGTGCCGCCGCCCAGCATGGTGGTCACGCCGCTCATCAGCGCTTCCTCGATCTGCTGCGGGCAGATGAAGTGGATGTGCGTGTCGACGCCGCCGGCCGTGACGATCATGCCTTCGCCGGCGATGATCTCGGTGGCGCCGCCGATGGCGAGCGTGACGCCGGGCTGGATGTCCGGGTTGCCCGCCTTGCCGATGCCGAAGATCAGGCCGTTTTTCAGGCCGATATCCGCCTTCACGATGCCCCAGTGGTCGAGGATGACGGCATTCGTGATGACGGTGTCCATCACCTCGGCCGCGCAGCGCTGCGACTGGCCCATGCCGTCGCGGATGACTTTGCCTCCGCCGAATTTCACTTCTTCGCCGTAGATCGCGTAATCATGCTCGATCTCGATGAACAGTGCCGTGTCGGCCAGGCGGATGCGGTCGCCCTTGGTGGGGCCGAACATCTCGGCATACGCGCCGCGGGGAATGCTGGCCATCTCAATCCTTTCCCGGTGGTGTGTCTTGCAGTTCGCCCATCACTGCGCCATTGAAGCCGAACACCTTGCGCTCGCCCGCCAGCGCCACCAGTTCCACCGTACGCTGCTGGCCCGGCTCGAAGCGCACGGCCGTGCCGGCCGTGATGTTCAGGCGCATGCCGTAGGCGCGCCAGCGCTCGAAGGCCAGCGCCGGGTTGACTTCAAAAAAGTGGAAGTGCGAGCCGACCTGGATGGGCCGGTCGCCGCGGTTGGCCACCACCACGGTGGCCGTGGCGCGCCCCGCGTTCAAGCTGATTTCGCCTTCTTCCAACTGGTATTCGCCTGGGGTCATGAGGGGCTCCTTCGCAAAAAAAACTACGGTATCGGGTGGTGCACGGTCACCAGCTTGCTGCCATCGGGGAAAGTCGCTTCCACCTGGATGTCGGGGATCATCTCGGCGATGCCGTCCATGACGTCCGCGCGCGAAAGTATCTTCGTGCCGTCCGACATCAGCTGCGCCACCGACTTGCCGTCGCGCGCCCCTTCCATGATGGCGGCGCTGATCAGGGCCACCGCTTCCGGGTAATTGAGCTTCAAGCCGCGCGCCAGGCGCCGTTCGGCCAGCAGCGCGGCCGTAAAAATGAGCAGCTTGTCTTTTTCGCGGGGAGTCAGGTCCATGGTTTTCCTTGTGCTTCTTTCCTGTTCAAGTGTTCCAGATGCGAGGCACGACGGCGTCGCGCCCCAGCATGGCGGGGCGCAGCAACTGCCAGGCGGCCAGCATGATGCGGCGCGCCGCCTCGCTGTCGCCACACAGCAGGCGCACCGCCACCAGCGATTTCATCTGCGTGGCGCCAAATGCGGCGCCTTCCGGCACGGCGATCCCGCGCACGGCCGCCAGTACGGCGGAAGAAACGGGCGTGCCGACGGCGATCAGGGTGGCGCATACCGTGTGTCCGCCCAGGCCGAGGGGGCTGGCCATCAGCGCGCCGCGGGCGGCCAGCACGCCCTGCTCCCACCACAGCAGCTTGCCGCCGCGGCGGATCCGCACCTGCTGGCTGATGCTGCCCGTGTTGAACATTTCCCCCGCGGCGCTGCGGCCCAGGCAGACGATGTCGCAGCCGATGTAGCCGGCGTCCGGCGCCAGCTCCACTTCATGGCGCAGGCGCACGCAGGCCTGGTCGAAGAAAATGCTTTCCTGCGGCAGCCACTCGATAGCGGCGCCGCGGCCCGCGCGCAGCACGATGTGCTGGCCCGAGACGTGGCCATTCGCGCGGTACCATTTGGCGGCGCCCGGCGACGTGAGCAAGGCGTGCGCGCCCTCGCCCGCCGTGACGTCGACGGCCAGCTGGTCGCCACCCACCACGCCGCCGGGCGGATGGATGATGATGGCGTGGCAGACGCCATCGCCTTCCGGGTACAGGGGCTTTTGCACGCGCAGGGGGCCGCTGTGCGTGCGCTCGACGAGGCGGCTGACGCCATCGTGCAGCGCAAAGCCCAGGCGCAGGTGCGCCTGCCAGGCGCCGTGCGCGCTGGCTGGTGTAGGCATGACTGGATGGCTGCTGTCTGGCATGCGGGGCAATCGCGTAAATAAGCGATTACCTAAGCAGGATATGTGCCAGCGTCAGGGGAAGGAAAAGTGAGAATCACGCACCGCGCTGCAGCGGACGCACCGGCATGGTGCATCGGCCGCACCGCGGCGCTTAGGCCTGGGCCATGGCCAGGGTGCGCCGTTCGCGCAGCAAGGCCGTAAACGATGCGGCGCCCAGGGGACGGCTGAAATAATAGCCCTGCATTTCATCGCAGCCGTGTTCCGTCAAAAAGTCGACCTGCTCGCGCGTCTCCACGCCCTCGGCGATGACGCGCATGTCGAGGTTGTGCGCCAGCGAGATGACGGAGCGGGCGATGGCCGCGTCGCTGCTGCTGGTGGTGACGTCGTCGACGAAGGATTTGTCGATCTTCAGCACGTCGATGGGGAAGCGCTTCAGGTAGCCGAGGCTGGAATAGCCGGTGCCGAAGTCGTCGAGCGAAATGCCCACGCCGATGTCCTTCAGGCGCGTCAGGGCCGCCACGGCCTTGTCCGGGTCGCCCATCACCGTGCTTTCCGTGATCTCGATGCCGAGGCAGGCGGGCGCGATGCCGTACTTGCGCAGGGCCGCCTCGACGAAAGGCACCGTGCGGTCCTGCGCGAACTGCTTGCCGGACAGGTTGACGGCCACCTTGATGCTGCCCAGGCCCGCATCGTGCCACACGCGGATCTGCGCGCAGACGCTTTCGAGCACCCACTCGCCGATGGCCGTGATGGAACCATACTCCTCGGCCAGCGCGATGAACAGGCCGGGCGGCACCTTGCCCAGCACAGGGTTATTCCAGCGCAACAACGCTTCCGCGCCCAGCATGGCGCCCGTGCGCAAGCACATCTGCGGCTGGTAATGCACTTCGAATTCATCGCGGCCGATGGCGCCGCGCAGCTGCTGCTGCATGGCCAGGCGGGCGCGGATATCGCTGCCCATGCGCTCCGTGAAGAAGGCGTAATGGTCGCGCCCCATTTCCTTGGCGCGCACCAGGGCCGTGTCGGCATGGCGCAGCACGTCGTCGAGGCTGTCGCCGTCGGCCGGGCACATGGCGATGCCGATGCTGGTGGTCAGCGCCAGGCGCTCGCCGTCGACGCTGAGTTCTTCGCGCAGGCCGGCCAGGATGGTTTGCGCCAGCGCCAGCGTGCGGCCCAGCAGGGCATCGTCCTGCAGCAGGATCTGGAATTCGTCGCCGCCCTGGCGCACCACCGTGTCGCCCTCGCGCACGCAGCCGGACAGGAAACGCGCCACCACCTGCAAGGCCTTGTCGCCCACAGCCTGGCCGTGCGAATCGTTGATGTTCTTGAAGCGGTCCAGGTCAAGGCACATCAGCACCACCTGCTGGCCGTCGCGCAGGGCGTTCGCGCGCGCCTGTTCGAAACGCTCGCGCAGCAGCACGCGGTTCGGCAAACCCGTCAACGCGTCGTGGTAGGAGAGGAAATCGATCAGATGCTGCTCGGCCTTGCGCTCGCTGATGTCGAGGAAGACGCCGATGTAGTTGACGACGGCGCCGTCCGGGCCGTGCACGGTGGAGGCGCTGAGCAAACAGGGATAGGTGTCGCCGCTCTTGCGCCGCGTCTGCACCTCGCCCGACCAGCAGCCGCTGCTGCGCAAGCCCTGGCGCAGGGCCAGCAGCACCGCTTCGCCCGTGTATTCGGCATGCAGGCGCATGATGTCCGTGCCCACCACTTCCTGTGCCGCATAGCCGGTGATGCGGGTAAAGGCGGGATTGGCGGTGACGATGATGCCGGCCGGATCGGTGATCAGGATGGCGTCCTGGGTCGCTTCGAAGACCTGGCCCGACAGGCGCAGCAATTCTTCGTTGGCGCGGCGGATCTGCACTTCGCGCGCCAGGGTGCTGGCCACCTGCTCCAGTTCGGCCGTGCGCTCGGCCACGCGCCGCTCCAGGTTGGCGCGCTCCTGCGCCAGCTGCAGCTGCGCCCGCGCCAGACGCACGTGGGCATCGGTGCGGGCCAGGATTTCCTCGGCCTGGAAGGGCTTGGCGATGAAATCGACGGCACCCAGCGCAAAGCCGCGCACCTTGTCGTCCGTATCGTATTGCGCCGACAGGAAGATCACCGGCACCTGGCTCAGCGATGGAATTTCCTTCAGGCGGCGGCACACTTCAAAGCCGTCGAGGCCCGGCATGCGCACGTCGAGCAGGATCAGCTCCGGCGGGCGCGCCTGGGCCGTCCACAGGGCCAGTTCGCCGTTCGGCGCCTGGCGCACCGCATAGCCGGCGCCGCCCAGCAAATCGCTCAACAGCTTCAGCGAAGCCGGCGTATCTTCAACGATCAGTACTTCGCCCTTCGAGTTCACTTCCGAAAAATCGCGGTGCATGTAGCAGTTCTCTCAGCTTTGGATGAGGCGCGGCGGTCCGTTGCCGCGCTGGACAAGACATTTCTTTGCGATGAACTACGTACTATCATCATAATCTTTATTGCAATTTAGCACCATCCATCGGCCCTACTTAGTCCGTCTTTTCAGCGAAACCGATGTTGTCAGCCCACACTTTCACGTGTGCGCCAGCGCCTCCTCATTCTCCAGCAAGTCGCACAGCTGGCGGTACCGATGCTGGTCGAGCATGGCCTGCAGCGGCGCCAGCACGGGCGCCGCCGCCGGCGGCAAGGCGCCCAGCAGCAGGGCCACCCTGGCCAGGTTCAATTCGCGCAGCGCCACCAGCAAGGCGGCGCGCTCCTCGCCGGCCAGCAGCTGCAAGTCCTGCGCCCGCAGTGCCGGCGGCGCCTCGTGCGCCGGCATTGCGGGCAGCGGCACGGGCGCCTGCACGGGCGCCTCGGCCGCCTGCGCGGGAATGCTGAAACGGAAGGTGGCGCCCTGCCCCGGCATGGATTCCACCGTCAGTTCCCCTTTCATCAGCTGCACGAATTCGCGCGAGATGGCCAGGCCCAGGCCCGTGCCATCCTTCGGTCCCGCGCTGTCGGCCTGCACGAAGGGCTCGAAGATGCGCTGCTGGTCCTCCGGGGCGATGCCGATGCCCGTGTCGCTGACGGCGAACGACAGCATCCATTCATCGCCGCCGCGCCGCTCGCCGCGCACGCGCAAGGTCACCTCGCCGCCGCCGGCGAACTTGACGGCGTTCGACATCAGGTTCAGCAGCACCTGGCGCAGGCGCGTCGCGTCGAGCAGCACGGCCGCGGGCAGGTCCGCGCAATCGAGGCGCAGCGCCAGCCCCTGCTGCTCGGCGCGCATGCCCAGCATGTCCATCACTTCCTGCAGCAGCGGCGCCAGCGCCGCCACGGCCGTCTGCGCCTGCAGGCGGCCCGCCTCGCCCTTCGACAGTTCGAGGATTTCATTGATCAGGGTGAGCAAATGGTTGCCCGAGCGGTGGATGATGGCCAGGTTGCGCTTTTCATCGTCCTGCATGTTCGGCGAGGCGGCCATCAGGCGCGAAAAGCCGATCACGGAATTCAAGGGCGTGCGCAGCTCATGGCTCATGTTGGCCAGGAAGGTGCTCTTGGCGCGGTTCGCCGCCTGCGCCTGGCTGACGGCCACCGACAGGGCGCTCGTGCGCTCGGCCACCAGTTCTTCCAGGTGGTGGCGGTGGCGCAGCAGTTCCAGTTCGGCCTCGCGGTGCGCCGTGATGTCGTAGTTCGAGCCCACCAGACGCATGGGCCGGCCCTGGCCGTCGCGGAAGATCACGGCGTCGGCCTTGATGTAGCGGATGGCGCCATCGGGCCACAGGATGCGGTATTCGTGCGTGAACGCCTGGCCGGCGCCCAGCGCGGCGCGCAGGGCCGCCTTGGCGGCCGGCACGTCGTCCGGCATCAGCGCCCTGCGCCAGATCGCCGCCGGCGCCATGCCGCTTTCCGCGTCGGCCTTGAACTGCGCATACATCTGCTCATCCCACTGCAAGGCATCGCTGCTGACGTTCCAGTCCCAGATGCCGATGCTGGCCGCGCCCGTGGCCATCTGCACGCGCTCCTCGCTGCGCTGCAAGGCGCGGTAGCGGCTGTCGAGCAGCGCCACCATGTCGCGGATGGAGCGGTACAAGGTGCGCAGCTCGCCCAGGAACCACGCTTTCGGCGGCGTGCCGGACGCTTCGCCCTGCCCTGCCTGGATGCCGGCCGCATACTGGCCGATCGCCTTCAGAGGCTTGAGCATCAGACACCACATGAGCAGCCAGATGCTGGCCACCAGGATCACGTCCAGCGCCACGATCATGGCGCCGATGCCCAGCGCGCGCTGGCGCAGCTGCGCGTGCAGCAGGGCCGGCGTCGCATACACGGCAACGTTGCCGATGACCTGTCCGCCCATCGTCACGGGGCGCCGCTGCACCAGCCAGCCGGGTTCCGCGGACAGCGAAGAAAAGCTGCCGATGGCACCGGACGCAGTGCGGCGCAGGACCAGTGCTTCCTTGCTGATGCCCGGCGTGAGGGAACTGGCCACCAGGTCGCGCTTGCCCAGCATGCTGCGCATGATGGCCTGCATCTGCTTTTCATCGAGATTCCACAATGGCAGTTCGATGGCCACGGCCAGCTGGTCCGCGCTGACCGACAGGCTGCGCTCCAGCTGCTGCCAGCGCTGCTCGCGTTCTGACTGGTAAAACAGCACGGCAAACACCAGCAGCAGCGCGGTGACGACAAAGGTCAGCGCCACGCTGACGGCCAGCACGATGGACACGCCGCCCAGGCGCGCGCCCTTGGATGCGTGCAAAGTCATGCGTCTTCGCCCTGCGGCTCGCTGGCCGGCTGCGCCAGCAAGGCGCACAGCGGCTGGTACTGGTGCTGTTCCAGCATGGCGGCGATGTGCGCGGTCAGCTGCGGCAGGCTGGTCGCCACGCCGGCCAGCACGATGGCGCTGCGCCGCAAGTCGAGGGCCTGCACGGATTCGAGCAGCGCCTGCCGCTCGGCCCCGCCCAGCTGGCCCAGCGCCTGCTGCAGGTCGAAGGCGGCGGCCGGCACGCGCGGCGCCGAGGCGGCCGTGCGCTGGAAGCGCAGGCCCAGCTGCTGCTCCAGCATGGCGAACAGGTGTTCCTGCTCGATCGGCTTGCGCAGGAAGCCGTCGGCGCCGGCCGCCAGCGCCTCCTGCTTTTCTTCCTCGAAGGCGGAGGCGGTCATGATCACCAGGCGCGGCTGCACCAGCGCCGGCTGCGCGCGCAGCCAGCGCGTCAGCGCCAGGCCGTCCAGGTCCGGCATGCGCCAGTCGCTGAGCACCATGTCGTAGCGCTGCGCCGCCAGCATGGCTTGCGCCTGCACGCCGCCCGCTGCCTCGTGCAGCTGGAAGCCCAGCGGCGCCAGCAAGCCGGCCAGCAGCTTGCGGCAATTGTCGTCATCGTCGACCAGCAGCACCATGCGCCCGCGCTGGGCCGGCGGCAGGCGCGCCACGCGGCCCGGCGCCAGCGCCGCGATGGCCGGCTGCCGCAGCAGCGGTGCGCGCAGCGCGAAGCTGAAGCGGGAACCGGCGCCCAGGGTCGATTCGACGCGCAGCTCGCCGCCCATCAGGCGCACGAATTCGCGCGAAATCGTCAGCCCCAGTCCCGTGCCGGCCTGCGCCACGGCGCTGTCGGCCTGCACGAACGGTTCAAAGATGCGTTCCAGGTCTTCTTCCGCGATGCCGCTGCCCGTATCGCGCACGGCAAACGCCAGCGCCACTTGCCCGTCGTCGCCCGCCTGGCAGGCCAGCGACAGGGTCACGCTGCCCTGCTCGATGAACTTGAGCGCGTTTGACAGCAAATTGAGCAGCACCTGGCGCAGCTTGGCGCCGTCGAGGCGCACCAGCGGCGGCACGCCGGCACGCTCGAGCCGCAGCGCGATGCCCTGGTCGCTCGAGCGCATGCGCACCATCTCGAGCACCTCGTCGAGCAAGCCGTTCAAGTCCACCGGCCCCGCCTGCAGCTGCATGCGGCCCGCCTCGATTTTCGACAATTCCAGGATATCGTTGATCAAGGTCAGCAAGTGGTGGCCCGCGCGGTTGATGATGGCCAGGTTGTGTTTTTCTTCCTCGAACATGCTGCTCGAATCGGCCATCATCTGCGAAAAGCCGATCACGGAATTCAAGGGCGTGCGCAATTCATGGCTCATGTTGGCGAGAAAAACGCTTTTCGCGCGGTTCGCCGATTCGGCCTCGGTGACGGCCACGGACAGGGCCGCCGTGCGCTGCTGCACCAGCTCTTCCAGGTGGTCGCGGTAGCCGAGCAGCTCCTGCTCGCTTTGCTTGCGCTCGGAAATGTCGACGATGCCGCTGCGCACCAGGCGCCGCCCTTCCATCGGCAAGCGCACCAGCCGCACCTCGCAGGGGAAAATGCTGCCGTCGGCGCGCCGCACATGGCGCTCGACCATGATGGGTTCGCCCAGCATGGCGCGGCGCAGATGCTCTTCCACCATCAGGCCCAAAGGCAGGCCGTCTGGCTGCTCCGTGCTGTACAGGTCGAACGGCCCGCGCGCCAGCAGCGCTTCGCGCGACATGCCCAGCATGCGCTGCGCGCTGCTGTTGGCGTCGATGAAGCGGTCCTGGTCCAGGTCGTACACGACGATGGCCTCGGGCGCATGCTCGACGAGGATGCGGAAGCGCTGTTCGCTTTCGCGCGCTTCGCGCTCGGCATGGCGCAAACGCCGCCGCTGCAGCAGCAGGGCGCTCAGCAAGCCGGCCATCACGATGAAGATGGCGCCCACCAGCAGCACGGCGGCGCGGTGTTCGTGCCACAGCTGCGGCGGACGGTTGAAGAACAGAGTGTGCGGCGGCAGCTGGCTGATGTCGGCATCCCAGCGCTGCAGCTGCTCCCAGTCGTACATGGGCACGGGGCGGACCGGCGGCAGCAAGGCACCCGGCGCGGCAGGCGCCTTGCCGTCCAACACGGCCAGCGACATCTGCGCCACCTGCTGCGCGGCCCGCTCGATGTGCAGGATGGAGCCGCCCAGGATGCCCTTGCCGACCGTCGCGTTATACATGCCAAAGGCGGGCACATTGGCCAGCCGCGCCAGCTGCACGGAAAACTGCACGGGCGTGGCGATGTTGCCATCCACGTCGCGGTTGACGTTGCCCGCCACCAGCAGCGTATTGGCGGGCAGGTGCGCCACCGCCGCGCGCATCTGCTCGAGGGACAGGTTGTCGAGATACCGCATGGCCACCTTGCCCCGCCAGGCCAGCGCCGCCTGCTGCATGCTGCGCTTCAAGGCCTGGTCGGCCTCGCTGGTGCCGACGGCCATGACGATGCTTTTGGTCTCCGGGAACAGCGCCATCGCTTGCGCCAGGGTGCCGGGAAAATCGACATTCGCCTTTTGCTGCCAGATGGACGCCGGGCTGCCGGCCGGCAAGGCCTTGCCCGAGGTGTTAATCGCCAGCACGGGCACGCCGCGCGCCAGCGGCGCCAGGTCCGACAGCAAGAAATCGAGCGCCGGCTGCTGCATGGCGATGATCAGGTCCGCCTTGCGCCCCATCATCTGGGTGTATCTTAAAAGCAACAAATCGCGCATCTCGTTGCGCAGCGCCGGGTCACCCTGGGTATTCAGGTTCAGGTGCTCGACCATGATGTCTTCGCTGGCCAGGCCCGCGGCGGCCATGGCGGCCACATAGGTGCGCGTGTACGATTCCACGCCGGCGCGGCCGTAATCGTAGGCGTTAAGGAACAGCACGCGCTGCCCCTGGTGCGCCGGCGCGGCGGCCGGCACGGCGGCAGGGGCCGCGGCGACACAGAGCGCCAGCAGCAATGCGCGGCCGCAGCGGCGCGCCGCTGTCCCACCCATCCCGCCGCCCGGCGCTTCACGCATCATTCGCCATGCCCATGCTCACCCTCGCCTGTCACCATGTTTCAACTATGCGCCGACCATTCAGCCACCGACACTTACAAAAACATGATAACGTCAACTGCCGGGGCAAGTCTATTGCTTAGGGCAATCATTTGACAATACACGCGCTCGCTACGCCAGCCATCGTTACGCGGCGGTGCCGCTGATACCGAACAATTCCAGCTTCAACCCTTTTATGCCAGACGGCACATAAATCGCAATCGCCTGGGCCTTGATCATGCCGTCATAAATACCGCCCTTGTTATCGATGGAAAAGTAATACGTGTTTGGCCGCACCGGCACTTCGGCGGGAACCTGTGCCAGATGGCGCAACTCGGCCCCCGGCAGCGCGCGGCCCAGCAATAGTTCGATATTGTCCGGAGATGAAATCTTGAACTGCAACGGCACCGTGGCGACCAGTTCCAGCGCCGGCATATCGGCGTTTACCGCAAGACAGAGTTCGGTCTGACGGTCGATGCGCGCAGCATCGAGCAAGCCGTGATAATGGGTGTTTTGTTGCGCGTCGTTGGACAGTGGAATCGGGAAGTAACGCGACAGGAGAACAGTATCGATCAGGTCGCGAATGATGCCATCGAGCTTGCCGAAACCGGGCGCCGCGTCATCGTGAGAATAAGCGGGCAAGTCGCTCAGTGTGTATTTTTTCGAGAACGTCATCAAGCCACCGGCCAATGCCATCAATTTTTCAAACAAATACACGGGATGGTGGCGCCGGTAACTGGCGCAATGACTGAGCATCGCGCTGGCCGTGCTCAAGGTATGGAGCATCCAGAACGAGGAAACATCCCCGCCATGAAATTCCACCGTATTGTTACCAGGCTGACGGTGGCGGCTGTACAACGCCTCAATCTTCGCGCCCATGCGCTCGATCAGGGAATCGAGCAGTTTCTGCAGCGAGGAATCGGCACTGATGGTCAGGCCAGGCGGCATGAAGGCGGCATCGATTTCAAAGCTGCCATTGCCAGCGCGGTACAAACGGATCACAGGGATGGCAAGGTAATCATTCAGGGGCTCCAGTTGCGACAGCAGATACACGCGTTTCTTCAGGTAGGCGACGTCTATGCTGACCGCCTCGCTGTACAGGTCCGGGGTTTCGATATCCGCCTGTGCATAGCGCGCGCCTGCGGAGCTCACATTGCCGCCATGTGCCTGCAGTGCGGGCAGCGCGGCATAAAAGGTAAAACTATGTTCGCTGGCTGGCAACCTGGACAAGTCAACCGCACTGGGCAATACGTCGCCAAGCGGCGCCTCAAACAGTTCACCATCCTGAAAGACGAGCGACATGGCGTCCGCCCGCAGGCTATTGTTGGCCAGCGCATCCATATTCCAGCTGACGCCATGCACGCCCCATAAATGTGGATTGATCAATGAAGCCAGACGCTGCAGGCGCGCTTCATGGTAGCGGTCCAGCTGCTGGAATTGCTGGGGACCGATGGCCAGGCCTTCGGACCAGAGCAATTTGGATGGCAATGTCATTGCGTTCTCCCTATTGAGCGTTGGAATCTTTCTGCCTTGCCAGTCTGATATTGCCAGCGTGGAGGTCATTGATGTTGCGCAGCAACCTTGTTCAATTATTTGCGCAAACGCAATTTACCCTTGAGCAAAGGCTCGGATACTGGCCATTCCACCGCCAGGACACAGGAAGAGAGATGGAGGACTTGCTGCCGTATTTCGAACGCGAGCTGGTGATGCTGCGGCGGCATTGCCGTGAGTTCTCCGAACGCTATCCGAGAATCGCCGGTAAATTGCACATGTCCGGCGAGTCGTGCGAAGACCCCCACGTGGAACATTTGATCGAATCGGTGGCCATGCTGGCGGCACGTATCTCAAAACGGCTCGATGACGACTATCCGCAATTTACGGAAGCCCTGTTCGAAGCCCTGTTCCCGCATTATCTGCGCCCCTTTCCATCGTGCAGCATCGTGTGCCAGCCCGCCCCGGCGGCTGGTGCGGGCGTATTGCACTTGCCATCCGGCAGTGAAATGGATGCAACGCCTGTACGTGGCGTGCGCTGCCGCTTCAAGACGGTCTACGACATGACGACCGGCGCATCGCTACTGGACAGCGCCGTTTTCGATGCGATGATCAAGGCGCCGCCGGGCGTGCGCCTGCCGGCATCGGCCAGTTGCTCGCTGAACATCGGCATCCTGCATCCCGGTGCGGCGCCCGCATCGCTGCGCGTTTTCATCGATGGCGAAGCTTCTTTGTCCGCTGCATTGCGCGATGCCCTGTTCATGCATACCGTCTGCGCATTCGTGTCGACCGACGCGGTGCAATGGATGGCCTTGCCTGCCGTGCCCTTGACGCCCGTCGGCTTCGCCGACACGGATGCCTTGATACCTTTCGGTGCTCGCTCGCAGCCGGCCTACCGCATCCTGAGCGAGTATTTTGCCTATCCGGAAAAATTCAATTTCTTTGACATCGATACCGCGGCGCTGGGCGCCGCCCTGCCGCCTGGCAGCCAGCGCCTTACCCTGCATCTGTGCATGGCCGGCTTGCGCTCCGATTCCGCCACGGCGCGCATGTTGTCCAGCATTTCCAGCGAAAACCTGAAGCTGGGCTGCAGTCCCGCAGTCAATCTCTTCCGCCAGGAAGGCGTGCCGATTTCCGTCACCCGGCAGAAAACCGATTACTCCGTGCTGGCCCATGCCACCCATGCGCATGGCTACGAAGTCGTCACTGTCGATGCGGTGCGTTTGCTGCGCCAACGCGGCGGCGAAAGCACGCTGACGGAATTTCGCCCCCTGTACAGCCTGCGCCATGGGGAGGGTGCGTCTCAACAAGGTCATTACTGGGTCTTGCGCCACGATACGGCGCTGGCCATCAACAGTCCGGGTCACGAAAAGAAAATCACGCTGGTCGACGGCGACTTCAATCCCCTGATCCATGAAAAGGCCAGCCTGTCGCTGTCGCTGACATGCAGCAACCGCGATCTTCCCCTTGCGCTCAAATACGGCCAGCCGCAAGGAGACCTGCAGCCATGCGCTGGCGGCCCGGCACTGCACATGCTGCGACGCCCCAGCCAGCCGCGCCGCTTCTCACCTGGCGCGGGCCTGCACTGGCGCCTGATTTCGCACCTGACGCTGAATCATCACGCGCTGGTCCAGGAGGGCCTGCCGGCGCTGCGCGAAATGCTGACGCTGTACGACCTGTCCCGATCGGCGACCTCGCAACGCCAGATCGGCGGTATCGCCGCGCTGGCCCACTCGCCGACCACGACATGGCTGCGGCACCGGCGCGGCACCTCGCTGGCGCATGGCGTGGAGGTACGCATCACGCTGGACGAGGAAGCCTTTATCGGCAGCGGCATGCACCTGTTTGTACAGGTGATCGATCACTTCCTTGGGCTGTATGTGCAAATCAACAGTTTCATCGAACTGGTGGTGCTGTCACTGCAAAGCGGAGAGGAGCTGATCCGATGCAAACCAAGAAGCGGACTGCAGAATCTGGTGTAGTCCAACACTTGCTCGCCGAACCTTACCGCTATCAGTTCGTGCAGGCGGTGCGTATTCTGCTGTGCTGGCTACGCCGGCAGAATGTGTCCCATGCGCAAACCTTCGGCCAGGTGCTGCGCTTCAAGAACAGCCTGTCCTTGAGTTTTCCGGCCAGTGAAATCGAGCAGCTCTCGCTCGACGAGAATGAACAACTGATCCTGATACCGGCTTTCATGCGGTTTCTGGGCGTCGGCGGCACTTTGCCCTTGCACCACTCGGAACGGATCGCCGCCTACCGCCTGTCGAGCAAGGACGCCGGCGTCTCGGCCTTCCTCGATATCTTTTCGCACCGCATGCTCACGCTGTATTACGCGGCGTGTGAAAAGTATCGGCTGGAATCCATGCTCCAGACCCAGGCAAAGGACGAGCAACTACTGTTGTTGTCGGCACTGGCCGGCGTGCAGCGCGATGCTCTGCCGTCGAGCGCAGAACCTGATGCCGTGACACAGGACGTCGCGGCCTGGTACGCGGGTCTGCTGCGCTGCCGCCCCGTCTCCGCGCAAGCGATTGCCCCCGTGCTGGCCGAATACTGCGGCGTACCCGTCGCCCTGCAACAATTTGTCGGTGGCTGGGACTATCTGGAAAAAAACCGGCGCAGCCTGCTGGGCAGTATCAACTTCACCCTGGCGCGCGGCGCAACGCTCGGCCTGCGGCTGTGGCGCCAGGACATGCGCGTCTGTCTGCATATCGGTCCGCTGGATCCGGCGGGCCTGCAACGCTTCCTGCCGCGCAGCGCAGGTGCGGCGGCACTGGCGAAGATGCTGGCGCTGTTTGGCGTACCGGATTTGCAATACGAAGTGCGGCTGATACTGAGTCCGCCATGCATCAAGCCCCTGCTCCTGAGTTCCAAGCCTTCCGAAAGACGGCGCCTGGGCTGGACGACGTTCTTGCAGACGGCACAAGGCAAGGTACGCGGCGCCGAGGTGCGCTATTTGCTGCAGCTGGATTGAACAATTCATCCCTGGAAAAGCGAGGCAAGCATGAAACATGCGGGACGCGGCGTCATCCGACTCGGAGACGCAACCGATCACGGCGGCAAAGTCACCAGCGCATCGTCCGGCAGCACCGTGATGGGGAAGACGGCGGCGCTGGCCGATGACATGACTTTTTGCCCGAAGTGCAAGGGCAGCTTTCCCATCACGCCGGACGGCGCCGGCGCAAAACACATGGACAAACCGTACGCCTATGACGGCGATGCCACCGCCTGCGGCGCCCGCCTGATCACATCGCTATAAGGGAGGCAGGCCATGCATGCAAGCATCCAGGCGGCGCTATCGGCCTTCGACCTCGCCGCGCAAGAGCGGCGCCTGCTGAAGATCGATTTCCCCCATGACGATGGACCGGATGGCGCCATACTGCTGGTCAATTCGCTGACCGCCAGGGAAGAAGTATCGCGCGACTTCCGTTTCGAAGCCGAGCTGCTGTCGGACGACGCGCACATCGCGCTCAAGGCCATGATGGGCCGCATGGTGAGCATTTCCATGGTGCGCGACGATGGCACGCTGCGCCACTTTAACGGCTATGTGGGCGAATTTTGCCTGCTGCGCGCAGACGGCGGCTTCGCCTGGTACCGCATGGTGCTGCAACCGTGGCTGGCCTTTGCCCGGCTGCGCCAGGACAACGTCTCCTTTCATGGCCAAAGCGTGATGCAGCTGACCGAAACAACGTTTGCGCACTACGGGCAGCGCGACTGGAAAACCAGCATCCATGGCGACGATCCGCAGATCACCTGCGCCAACCAGCACAATGAAACCGACTACAACCACCTGCACCGGCGCTGGGAAGCCCTCGGCTGGTATTACTGGTACGAACACCGTGCCGATGGCCACACCTTGTGGCTCGCAGACAATAGCACCCTGGCGGACATGATCGCCACGGCATCCGGCGACGGCGCCATGCGCTTCCACTCCGCGTCGGGTTCCCTGGAAGACGATGGCCTGCAGCAATGGCAAGCCGTGCGCCGGATCGGCTCCGGGCAGCTGACCTTGGCCAGTTTCGACTATAAGAATCCGCAGCCACGCCTTGCCAGCGGCTACTCCCTGAATCACCAGGGCGATGTCTTTGCGCACGAATTGTATGAAAACACGGGTGCCTATGGCTACAGGAATGTCGATGACGGGGAGTCTCTGGCACAGCGCCGCATGGAAGAAAGCGACCATCTGCGCCAGTATTTCGAGGCGGCAGGCAATCACCGTGGCGCACAGCCCGGCCTTTGCTTCCGGCTCGATGGACATTTCAGCGCCGAGGAAAAACGCTATCAGCCTGGCCAGGAGCGCCCGGACAGTATTGCCGAACGCGAGTACCTGATCCTGTCAGTGGTGCATATCGCCAGCAACAATTATCAGGCGGGCCCCAGCGCGCCATCTGACTATGCGAACACGCTCGTGTGCGTGCGGCGGGACATCCGCTGGCGCCCGGGCCGCGGCTACAACAGCACACCGTGCGTGGTTGCCGGCGTGCAGACGGCGCTGGTGGTCGGGCCGGCCGGGGAAGAGATCCATACCGATGCACTGGGACGCATCCGCCTGCAATTTCACTGGGACCGCCTGGGGGAATTCGATGAACGCAGCTCGCCATGGATAAGGGTCATGATGCCGATGGCGGGAGCGCAAATGGGACAGATCGCCTTGCCACGCGTGGGCCAGGAAGTCGTCGTGCAATTTCAGGACGGTAATATCGACCACCCCATCGTCATCGGCGTCGTCTACAACAGCGCCAATCCGCCGCCGTGGCAATTGCCGCAGCAGCGCGCCCTGTCCGGCTTGCGCAGCCGCGAACTGGGCGCCCGCAGCGCCAACCATCTGGTACTCGACGACACCAAGGGCGCGATCCAGGCACAGCTGCGCAGCGAACACCAGGACAGCCGGCTCTCATTGGGCAACATCACCCGCATCGACGACAACGCCGGCCGCAAGGAAGCGCGCGGCGCGGGTTTTGAATTGGCCAGCAATGCCTGGGGCGCCCTGCGCGCTGCCAAAGGCATGCTGATCACCACCGAAGCACCGGCAGGAACTGGATCGGTCAAACAGCTCGACGAAACGCAGTCCCGCCTGGCGCAGGCACGCCAACTGCAAGAGGGACTTGCCGGCATGGCCGTCGACGCGGGCGCGCAGGACAGTACCGCACAGCAAGGCGCCGTGGCCGACGCCATCCAGCGGCAAAACGCCGCCATCAAGGGCAGCGGCGGCGATTTCCCGGAACTGTCCGAAGCACATCTGGTGCTGGCCAGCCCGGCAGGCGTCGAACTGAGCACGGCCCAGTCCATCCACCTGGCCGCCAGCGAGCACGTGGCGCTCAGCAGCAGCAAGCATATTTCACTCGCCAGCGGCGACAGCATGTTTGCCAGCATCGCCAAAACCTTCAGCCTGTTCGTGTACAAGGCCGGCATGAAGCTGATCGCGGCCAGCGGCAAGGTAGCCATCCAGGCCCAGAGCGACGAGGTGGAAATCCTCGCGCAGAAAGTGCTATCGCTGATCAGCGAAGCGGACTGGGTCAACATCAAGGGCAAGAAAGGCGTGCGCCTGCACGGCGCCAGCCACATGCTGGAAATCAGCGACAAGGTGCAGTTCTTCACCTCCTCGCCCGTGCTCTTCAATGGCAACCTGGAAACCCTGGCGCCGAAGAGCGTGTCGCAGGAATTTAATGAACGACCACACAGCAGTTTTGACCAGGAAGTGTTGCTGGTGAATGCCGACGATACACCGGCCGCTGGCCTTGCTTTTGAAATCCTGCGCGATGACGGCAACATGGCCGGCAAAAGCGCGGAAGACGGTTCCACGCAGCTACAAAAATCCACGGGCATGGACAGCTACATCATTCGCTATAAGGGAGAACTGCCATGAGTGACAACGATGAGCTGAACCAACGAGGTAATCATCCAAGACAATTTACACAGGGTGTGGGCGGATGGGCGGAATACGCGGTGCAGATGACCAAGACCAGCGACACGGCACGTCATGAGCTCGCCAAGCCACCAGGCAAAGTGATACCGATCATTTTTCTGCCAGGCGTCATGGGCAGCAACTTACGTATGTCCAAGGTGCGGCAAAAACAGTTGGAGCGCCCGGACAATCGAGCATGGCGACCGGACGACTTGATGGGGGTGGGAGGAATGGCAGATGTTGCCGCCGGAACTGGTTTGGGCGGATGGTTCAGAGAGGCTACGCCTCAACAACGTCAATTGGTGTTTGATCCCAATGAAACAGAAGTCGAATACTACCATTACACAGAAAACAATGGGCGATTTGACGCGGAGGGACCAGAAACAATGGCTTCCGATATGCGACATCAGAATGTTCCTGACAGTCTGACACCCATCCCTCCCCTGATGGGCTCGAACAGAATCAACCCCGGCAGTCGTCCTGTTCAAGGGAAACCGCAAGCGTTCGCAACTCCAGCGCAGGTAGCGCGATGGCGCGGCTGGAGCGAAGTGCTATTTGATGGAGCTTATGGCTCCATGCTCCAACACACTGAAAAGCACATGAACAATATAGTGTTAGGCGGGAAGCTGCATCCAGTCTGGCGCGGGACAAGTGGCTTGGGTGCGTCGGTGATGAAAGATCCTTCCACGTTTGGTGGCGTATCAAGCAATCCCATAACGGAAGAAGACTTGAAAAAAATCGCGGCATGCTGGTATCCAGTTCACGCGATGGGCTACAACTTTGTGCAGAGCAATGGCGTCACTGCCGTGACAATTACCAAACGCATAAGAGGCCTGGTCAAAGGTTATCGCGAGCGAGGATTCAAATGTCATGAAGTCATTCTGGTCACGCACAGCATGGGTGGCTTGCTGGCCCGCGCCTTGATACACCCTGACTATGGAAAAATAGTCAACGATAAGGACCTGACCATACTTGGCATTTATCACAGTGTTATGCCAGCCATCGGCGCCGCCGGAGCATATAAACGCATGCGCTTCGGTTTTCAGGAAAAAGACACTACTGCGGGTGAATACGAAGCAGAGGTACTTGGCATCAATGGCATCCATGCGACAGCCATTCTGGCGAATGCTCCGGCACCGCTGGAGATGATGCCTGGCGTCGTCTACGGTGAAAAATGGCTCAGGGTGGTAGATCAGCAAGACAAAGAACTGTGGAGCTGGCCGCGCGAGGGTGCTACAGCATTGGATGCTATTTACTTGCAGCCACCGAATGCGTGGTGGCGGCTTATAAATCCAAAATGGATAAATCCGGCAAACATCGACAAAAAAAGTGGAGGTGGCCTTGATAATGTCAAGTATAGGCTTAACGATGCATTCAAATTCTTGAACTCAATAAAAGAAACTTTTCACACCACCACTTTTGCAAGCTACTGCGCCTCGCCAAAGAGGTTAAGTTATGGAAATGTCGTATTTAAAGTAATTGAAGGACTCAACAGCGGACTATCAGTTTCTAAGGAAAGTCAAAATTTACCTCCGCCTGAAAAATGGACACTACTTGAAGACAATGCTAAAAATGAGCTTGTTGTTCAAGCTACCCCTCGAAAATTACGATTAAAGCTAATGCCAGCCAGTGCCGCTGGCGATGACACAGTCCCATCAAAAGATTTAGAAAAGTGCTTTAAAAAAGAAAGATTATTCATTCACGGGGTAAAAGATGGTACTGATTATGGGCATCAAGATAGCTATTCAAATCCCAATGTACTTACCTCAATGCTGTATTCCATCATACAAATCGCAAAAACCTCAAAGTGGACTTGATCATGTTTAATCAAAAAAAAATATTAATTCTTTTCACCACCATTGCAATATTTGGATTGTTTCAACCTTGCAAAGCACGAAGTACCATCGAGGAGAATGCCGTGTCAGAAAATATCGCTCTTACTAAACGTCTTGAAGTGCTCTTTCTGCAAACGAAATTAGCATGTTTTGGGCGTTATGCCCTGCGCATACCGCAAGAGGCTGAATTGATTTCTGGCGGGGTATCCCTTCCATCAACGATTGGAATAAGAACTGATGGATTAGAAGGGAGGGACATACAGGTTTTAGAGGATGTTGAAAAAATAAAGCTCAATAATCCAACCTCGGAAATTATCTACAACGGCATAGGCCCAATTGAAGACAGTTGGCAGATTCAGTATTTTGAAAATGAATATACCAAAAAAGAAGGTGATATATATTTCAACACATATATCACAAAAAGAAACATCACATTTACGATAGGAGATTCGACCCCAGAAGGCCAAAGCAAGCAAAGTGCCGAACAAAAACAAGTAGTTCGCGCAAAAAATTTACATCTACGCAAAGAAGATGAGATACCATCCGAATCCGGCAACTGCATTCCTTATGGATTCATTTTTGATAATAGTTATAACGAACAAGAAATAGTCAATACAGGACTTTACCTCCCCAGCCTCCCAGATGTAACATTCTCCGTCAGCTCGAATAAGAACGCTTATGGTGATTACTCACCTGCTGAGTTCGAAAAGAATGTGAGAGGTGACCTTTCCTTAATTCACCGAATTCAGCAAGCAAAACACCGGCAAGGCAATCGCTATCCCAAGCGAACCCTGCTACGCGAGGGCAAACGCAACGTCCAGCACTGGCAGGGGGAGGAATCGCTGATACGACGAACAGATGGCGTGCACGATTTTGAATGGGCCCTGGTCGGCAAACCGCGCGATGTCGCGAATCCATCTGTGCTGGAGGTGCACATGTACACGAAGGTTGCCCACAACACCGTCGGCGCCGCCGAAGCCGCGTCGCTGACGGACCAGGAGGCGATCGCATTGTGGGACAAGCTGCTGTCCGGCCTGAAGTTCCGGGTGAAAGTGCCGGGCGCGCCGCCGGGCTCGTACTACATCGATCCGGACAAGCCGGCGCAGTGACGGCCAGGTAAGCGTGGCATCAGCATAACTAGCCGAATGCAGTCATCGTACTTTTGTCCGGGAAGCCTTCATGCTCACCTTGTGTACCACCCGACCTTCCAACTTCGCCACACAAGAGCCGCATCTGCTGAACCAGTTTTCCTTCAGAGGCCAAATTTCTTTCCGACGACGCATATATCACTCTCGAGGCCAAGTGGTGCTGGCGCTCAGGATAGCACCGGACAACAAGGCTCCGCCGCAGGCGATTTCCCGGAGCTGTCCGAACCACATTTGCTGCTGGCCAGCCCGGCAGGCACCGAACTGAGCACGGCCCAGTCCATCCACCTGGCCGCCAGCGAGCATGTGGCGCTCAGCACCGGCAAGCATATTTCACTCGCCAGCGGCGACAGCACGTTTGCCAGCATCGCCAGCTACATCATTCGCTATAAGGGAGAACTGCCATGAGCAAATGTGAGGACTTGAATAAGCGCGGCAATCATCCTGCAAAGTTTAGTCAGGGCGTGGGAGGGTGGGCGGAACTCGCTGTTTCGATGACGGAAACAAAAGATACTGCTCGGCATGACGTCACCGTGCCGCCAGGCAAAGTCATTCCTGTCATTTTCCTGCCAGGCGTGATGGGCAGCAATCTAAGGATGAGCAAGGTTCGGCAAGAAGAATTGCGCCGTCCAGACAATCGGGCTTGGCGACCAGACGATATGATGGGTGCGGGAGGCAAGACGGCGGTCCTCACAGGCAACGGCTTGGGTGGCTGGTTCAAAGATGCATCGCCACGGCAGCGTCAATTGGTGTTCGATCCCACAGAAACCGAAGTCGAGTATTACCACTATACCGAGAGCAATAGCCGCTTCGATCCAGATGGTGCGGAAACCAAAGCCGCAGATGCGCGGCATCAAAATGTGCCTGACAGCTTTACCCCCATTCCTCCTCTGATGGGAACGAACAGGATAGCGACAACATCACGCCCGAATCAAGGCAAAGCCTGCTCGTATCAAAGCCCAGCGCAAATAGCCCGTTGGCGCGGATGGAGTGAAGTGTTATTTGCTGGTGCGTACGGAACAATGTTGCGGGCTGCCGAATTGCATCTCAATAACATGATTTCCGACGGTAAGCCACATCCTGTCTGGCGTCAAACAAGTGGCCTTGGCGCACTGCTTTTGCAAGATCCAGAAAATTTTGGCGCGTCATCTGGGAAAGCCATTACCGTCAGCGATTTAAAGAAAATTTCTCCTTGCTGGTATCCCGTGCACGCGATGGGTTATAACTTTATCAAGAGCAATGGGGTATCCGCCGTCACTATTGCAGAGCGACTACGCGGCCTTGTCAAAGGCTACCAGCAACGCGGATTCAAATGTAACGAAGTCATCATCGTCACACATAGCATGGGGGGCTTGCTGGCCCGTGCATTGATACACCCCAGCTATGGAAATATGTTAGACGATAAAGATGTGAAAATTCTGGGCATTTATCACAACGTGATGCCGACCATTGGCGCCGCAGGAGCGTATAAACGCATGCGTTTTGGTTTTCAGGAAAGAGAAGGTTCCATTGCCGAAATAGAGGCCAGCATTCTAGGAATCAATGGTGTACATGCTACCGCCATTCTGGCTAACGCACCGGCGCCACTGGAAATGTTGCCAGGTGCGGCATATGGCCAGAATTGGCTGAAAATTGTAGATGCACAGGATAAAGTTTTATGGAGCTGGCCTCGCGATAAGGCCACTGCACTGGAAAGCATTTACCTTCAACCCGCCAATGCGTGGTGGAGGCTAGTCAATCCAAAATGGGTAAACCCCGCAGACCTTCCTTATGAAAAAGGTGGGGGTATAGAAAGAACAATGGAGAGAATAACATCCGCTTCAAAATTTCTATCGTCCATAGAAAAAAATTCCACCCAAAGACTTATGCAAGCTATTGCGCTTCCCGAAATTTTTTAAGTTACGGCGACGTCGTATTTAAATTAATTGAAGGTCTTCATAGTGGCTCAAATGATCCGTGGAATAAATTCGAGCCGTTACCTGAAAAATGGAAGTTACTTGAAGATGATGCAAAGGGACAACTCCTGGTCCAGGCCGGAGGTAAATTCCTAAAGTTAAGGCTACAAGCAGCTAATGCACGCGGTGATGGAACGGTGCCGTCAGACCGTTCTGCCCAGCATATCACAGGCACACTTTTCGTACATGGCACGGCGGAAGCGAACGGTTATGAACACCAGAACAGCTACGCCGATACAAATATAATGGCATCCATGCTGTATTCCATCGTACAAATTGCCAAGACGGCAAAATGGGAGTAAGCCATGAACAATAAGATAGAGAAAACAATTTTCCTCACGATTACGGTTATTGCGATGGTATTCCTATCCGCCTACGCGAAAAAAAATTCAGCCAAGGAGATCACAATGCCTGAAAATTTCAAAATCAGCAAACGCCTGGAGACACTATTCTTAAAAACAAAAATAGTATGCTTCGGGCGCTATGCCCTAGAGGTTCCGCAAGAAGCACAACTCATATCAGGAGGGACAACAATTCTTTCGGAAATCAAGACCATACCAGGCGGAATAACAGAAAAAAACGAACGCATAGCAGAAGAAATTGAAAAAATAAAAAAAGATGACCCAACCTCTGAAATTACATACAATGGAAAAGGTCCAATAGAAAATAGCTGGCAACTTCAATACTATGATGGAGAATTCTCCAAAGAAGGCGGGCGTTTAATCTTCAAAACCTACATCACAAAAGGAAACCATATATTCATTCTTGACGGATCAACACGAAAAGGTGAAACAATAGCAGATTCCATAGAAAATCAAATGGTCCGCGCTAATAACTTACGTCTGCGCGATGAAAATGAAGTTCCCAAGGAACCTGGCTATTGCGTCAAAAATGGTTTCATGACCGATAACAAATATGATAGTCAGGAAATGGCAGATGCAGGCCTGTATTTCCCCAGCTTTCCAGACGTGACTTTTTCCATCACATCAAATAAAAATGCCTACGGTGACTATCCTCCTGCCGAATATGATGCAAAAGTACGCGGGAAATTATCATTACTTGCTCGTATTCAGGAAGCAAAAGACCAGCAAGGCAAGAACTACCCTCCTCGTACTCTGCTACGCGAAGGCAAGCGTGACGTGCAGCATTGGCATGGCGAGGAATCGTTGATACGGCGTACCGATGGCGTGCATGATTTTGAATGGACGCTGGTCGGTACGCCGCGCGATATCGCTTATCCAGCGGTATTGGAAGCATCCATGTACACCAAAGTCGCCCACAACATGGTCGGCGCCGCCGAAGCCGCGTCGCTGACCGACGAAGAGGCCATCGCCTTGTGGGACAAGCTGCTGTCCGGCTTGAAGTTCCGGGTGAAGGTGCCGGGTGCGCCGCCGGGTTCGTATTACTTCGATCCGGACAAGCCGGCGCATTGACAATTGACAAGCTCATGCTGGCGCCGTGCAAGCCATTGCGCTAGCATGCTCCTTTTGCCCGGAAAACCCCCATGCCCATCACCCTGCGCCCCGCCCTGCCCTCCGACATCGACGCCCTGTGGGCCCTGCGCACGGTAGCCGTGCGCGTCAGTTGCGCCACGCACTATGCGCCGGAACAGATCGCCGCGTGGACGGCCTCGCCCGTGCCGGCATCGTATGGCGCCATGCTGGCTGCCGGTGGCGGCATCGTGGCGATGCAGGACGGGGCCATCGCCGGCTATGCCATGCTCGATGCGGACAAGCAGGAAGTCGATGCCGTATTCGTCGATCCCGCATACGCGGGCCTGGGTATCGGCAAGCGCCTGCTGGCGGCGCTGGAGCAGCTGGCGCGCGGGCGCGGCATCGTGCGCCTGCACCTGTCTGCCTCGCTCAATGCGGAGCCGTTTTACCGGGCTGCCGGTTTTGTTGCCTTGCGCGCGGAAGCGTATGCGCATCCGAGCGGCATCAGCCTGGCCAGCGTGGCGATGGAAAAGGCGCTGGCGGCCGCCTGAACCTTCAGTCTTCTGCCGCAGCAGCGCTGGCCTCGGACTCTGCCAGGCATTGCTGCAGCTTCGCGATCAAGGCGCGCACTTCGTCGTCGCCCAGGTCCAGCGGATCGCCGTGCGCGCCGACGGCGATCAGGCAGATGGCCGAGCCGTCGTACCAGGCGTCCAGGCGATCCTTGCCTTCATTCATATTGTTCCGCCTCACCGTGCAAGTCCATCAATAGATCAGCCGGCGCCGCGATGGCACCCGGTCCTTGCGGCACGGGGAACACGGACGCCAGTTGGCCGTTGCCCGCCATGCCGGGCAGCCATTTGGCCAAAAGATCGTCGAGCGCGATGGCGCGCGGCTGGAAATGTTCCCACTCGCCGCCGGCGCACGCTTGCGCGAACGCCGCTTCCGGCCAGAATGGTATCGCCACCTTGCCATGGGCTTGCGCCGTGGCCCAGCCGTCATGGTGCAAACCCCATACTTCTTGCGTATCGGCCACCTTGCGCACGAAATAGCCATGGCGTTCGGCGGACGGCAGGCCCGCCACCTGCTTGAACTTTTCAGGGTGCACGGTTTTCCCCTACCCCGTCCCATACCCGCAGATGCGGCGTGCACCAGCCCGTCACCATGTCGAGGGCGTCCAGTATCACGTCTTCCTGCGCCTCATCCTGCGCGCCGTCCTGCGCAGACGGACGCAGTTCCTGCAGCAAGGCGGCCACTTGCGCCGCCGTCACGCCGCTGGCCTTGTAGCGCAGCAGGATGGCGCGCAGCGTCAATAAACCTGCCCGGGCATCGAGCGCGGCCAGCAAGTCCCTGTCGATCTCGGCGATGATGGTGTGCGCCATATCAATCCGCCTCCCAGGCGATGGCGGCCGGCCGCGCGCCGCCCGTCCTGAAAAAATCGGCAAAGGCATGCCGGCAGTGTTCCACGTCCACGCACCACGCTTCCGGATATTCATCCACCTGGCCATTCGCCAGCAGATAGCTGCAAACGCCGTCCGCCTCCTCGTCGCCCAGCGAGTGAAAACTCAGGTCGTCCTGCCCCGACAGATACATCAGCCAGGCGTTGCCGCCATTGCGCAGCATGCACAGGGCCGGGCCCTGCTCCGCATCGGTCGCCATGGTCATCCACAGTTCGCACTGCGCCAGGGCGCGCGCGTCGGTCAGCGCCTGTTCCAGCGCAAGGATATCGTCGACGGCGCGTGCTTCGCCATGCAGGTTCAATTCCATCGTCATGTTTTGCTCCCGCTCAAATCGTTCATCGCCAGCGCCGTGCTCAGGTACAGCTTGCCGCTCAGCTCTTGCAGCAGGCTGCTCTGGCGCAGGCGGTCCATCACGGGCCCCTTCACCTCGGCCAGGTTCAGGCTGATGCCGCGCTTGGCCAGCGTGCTGTTGAGCTCGATCAAGCCCAGCAAGGCCGTGCTGTCGATCTGATTGACCGCCGACAACACCAGCACCAGGTGGCGCGCCGTCGGATGTCCCCGCAACTCGTCTTCCACGCGCTCCGTGACGGCTTCCACATTGCCGAAGAACAGGCCCGCATCGATGCGCAGCAGCAAGACGTCGGGCAGGGTTTGCGCCTCGTAGCGCTCCACGTTGCGGAAGTGCTCGCTGTTCGGGATACGCCCCAGCACGGCGATATGGGGACGGCTGGCGCGCCAGATCAGGGTGCCCATCGACAGCAGCACGCCGATCACCACGCCCGCTTCCACGCCCAGCACCAGCACGCCGGCCGTCGTCGCCAGCAGGGCCAGCGCATCGCTGCGGTCGTAGCGCCACGACAGTTTCAAGGTATCCCAGTCCAGCAGGCTGCTGACGGCAAAGATGATGGTGGCGGCCAGCACGGGCAGCGGCAGCAGGGCCAGCCAGCCCGTGGGCGCCACCAGCGCCAGCGCCAGCAAGCCCGCCGTGATGATGCTGGCCAGCGGCGTGTTGGCGCCCGCCTGGAAATTGACGGCCGAGCGGGAAATCGAGCCCGTGACGGGAAAGCCGCCCGACAGCGCGCTGGCCACGTTGGCAGCGCCCAGGCCCAGCAGTTCGCGGTTCGTATGCAGTTTTTCACCGCGTTTTTGCGCCAGGGTCTGGGCGGCGGACATGCTCATCAAAAAAACGATGAAGGCGATCAGCAGCGCCGGCGACAGCAGGGTGCGCCAATGGGCGCTGGAGGTGGCCAGGTTCAGGCCCGGCAAGCCGCTGGGCACGTGGCCCGTCGTCTGCACGCCCATCGCTGCCAGGCCGCCATAGGCGACGAGCGCGATGCCGGCCAGCACCAGCGCCATCGGCGCCAGGCGCGCGCCCACGTCGGCCGCGACTTTATTCAGGCCGCAGCGCTGCAGCAGGCGCGACAGGTAACGCTTGGCCAGCCACAAGAACAGCAGGCCGGACAGCCCCAGCACGAGGCTGGGCGCGTGCCAGTGAGGAAGCGTTGCGCCCAGCAGGGGCGTGATCTGGCCCCAGATGATCAGGATCGCCGCGCCGTTGCTGAAACCGCTGATCACGGGACGCGACAAAAAGCTGGCCATGAAGCCGAGGCGCAGCACGCCGCACAGCAGCAGGACGAGGCCGCTGATGAAGGCCAGCTGGGCGGCCAGCACGATATACAGGGAGGAGCCGGGGTCGGCCAGCGGCGCCAGGGCCGCGGCCGTCATCAGGGAAACGATGGCCATCGGGCCCACCGATTGCGTCATGCTGCTGCCGAACAAGGCATACAGCACGGGCGGCAAGATGCTGGCGTAGATGCCCACGACGGGCGGCAAGCCGGCTACCAGCGCGTAAGCCATGCCTTGCGGCACCATCATCATGGCGACAACGATACCGGCGGTGATGTCCCCGGCCAACAGAGGACGCCGGTATTGCCTAAGCCAAAGCAGCATGATGCGATCCCAAAATCTGAAAACCGAAGCCTATCATGCGACGAGGCCGGCTGACAGGGGGAAAGCCATCAGTCTGGCAGCAATTGCGCCTTCACGGCATCGAGGATTTCCATCGACAGCGCTTCGTCATCGACGGAGCGGGCCAGCACCATGGCGCCCACCATGGCGGCAAACGTGGCGATCGCCTGCTGGCGCCGTTCCGCCGGCGCGCCGTCGGGCAACAAGCCTTCCAGCAGCGCGAACTGCTGCCGCGTGGCTTGCGTAAACACGGGGCGCGCGCCGGGCGACATGCGCGCCACGTCGACGCCCATGGCCGCCGCCGGGCAACCTCCGCCGGGCTGGTCGCGGTGCCGGGTGGTCAGGTAGCTGTCTATAATCGCCGGCAGCGCCCGCTGCGGGTCGCTGGCAACCTTCGCCCGCCAGCCTTCCAGCGATTTCTCCAGGGCATGCTGGCACGCCTCGATCATCAAGTCTTCCTTGGACGCGAAATGGCCGTAGAAGCCGCCATGCGTGAGGCCCGCGTTCTTCATCAGGTCGGCCACGCCGATGCCGTCATAGCCCTTTTCGCGGAACAATCTTGCCGCCACGTCGACGATGCGCTCGCGGTTCAGCGTCGCCTGCTCCCTGCTCACTTTCATGCTGCCCTCCTACATTTATGTCAATCATCATATAACTTTACGCCCGTTTGCGCCACTCTGTTAGCAAGCGCACCGTTTGATGCCGGCGCCGCGCAGATACTGGATCTTCGTTTCCAGGGAGGCCAGCATGAACGAAAACAAGGACCAGTCCGCCGGCAACTTGCAGCGCGCCATCCAGCAAGAGCAGGATGGCCGCGATGCCGCCAAGCCAGACCAGGAAAGCAAGCCCCCCGTGCAGACGGGCAGCCGCAGCCAGCCGGCGCCTCCCCTGCCCGCCCAGCACCTGGACAAGCCGGGCATCGAAGCGCAGATGGCATTGAAACCCCGCTTCCTGGCGCCCGACTACTGCGGCAGCGGCAAGCTGGCCGGCATGGTGGCCGTCATCACGGGCGGCGATTCTGGCATCGGCCGCGCCGTGGCCGTGCTGTATGCGCGCGAAGGGGCCGACGTGGCCATCATTTACCTGAACGAACATGCGGACGCCAACGAAACGAAGCGCTACGTGGAAGCGGAAGGCCAGAGCTGCCTCTTGATTCCCGGCGACGTGCGCGACCAGGGCTTTTGCCAGCAAGCCGTCAGCCAGGTGCTGGACAAGTTCACGCACATCGACGTGCTGGTCAACAACGCCGCCTTCCAGGAACACGCGGAATCCCTGCTGGAACTGAGCGAAGAGCGCTTCGACCTCACCATGAAGACCAATGTCTACGGCTACTTTCACATGGCCAAGGCCGTGCTGCCCCATTTGCAGCGGGGCGCGTCCATCATCAACACGGGTTCCGTGACGGGTTTGCAGGGTTCCAAGCACCTGCTCGACTATTCCACCACCAAGGGCGCCATCCATGCGTTCACCATGGCGCTGGCAGGCAACCTGCTGGACAAGGGCATCCGCGTCAACGCCATCGCGCCCGGCCCCGTCTGGACGCCGCTCAATCCAGCCGACAAGTCGCCCGAGGAGATCCAGAAATTCGGCCAGGACACGGACATGCGCCGCCCGGCCCAGCCCGAGGAACTGTCGCCCGCCTATGTCTTCCTGGCCTCGCCCGCCTGTTCCAGCTACATCAGCGGCATCGTCCTGCCCGTCACCGGCACGGTGGGAGACTAGCCGATGGCGCGCGCACTGTGGAAAGGCGCCATCAGCTTCGGTCTCGTGCACATCCCCGTCGAGCTGATTTCTGCCAGCCTCGACCATGAACTGGACTTGTCCATGCTGGACCGGCGCGACTTCGCGCCCATCGGCTACAAGCGCTACAACAAGCAGACGGGCAAGGAAGTCGAGTGGGACGACATCATCAAGGGCTATGAATACAAGACGGACGAATACGTGGTGCTGTCCGACGAGGATTTAAGGCAGGCGAACGTGAAGGCCACGCAAACCATAGCCATATTGACCTTTGTCGATGCGGCGGAGGTGCCGCTGACCTTTTACGAGCACCCGTATTACCTGCTGCCCGCCAAGGGCGGCGAAAAAGTCTATGCCTTGCTGCGCGAAACCTTGCGCAAGGCCAACAAAGTGGGTATCGCCAGCGTAGTCATGCGCACCAAGCAGCATTTGTGCGCGCTCGTCTGCGTGGACGACGCCATCGTGCTCAACACCCTGCGCTACGCCGATGAGCTCCGCGCCACGGACGACCTGGACTTGCCCGCCAGCAACCTGAAGGCGGCCGGCATTTCCGACAAGGAACTCAAGATGGCCCTGTCGCTCGTGGAAGGCATGAGCGAAGCGTGGGAACCGGAGCAATACCACGACAGCTACCGCGAAGACGTGCTGGCGCTGGTCAAGAAGAAAATCAAGGCGAAACAGACCAAGACCATCACCCCGCCCGCGCCCGCGCCGGAAGAAGAGCACGGCAGCAATGTGATCGACCTGGTCGCCCTGCTGCAGCAAAGCCTGGGCAAGAAGGCGCCCGCCGCGCCGGCCCGCAAGCGGACGGCCTCGTCCCCCGCCCGCAAAGCGGCGCCCGCCAGGCGCAAGGCGGCTTGAACCGCATTACCGGCCCGGAAGCAGCGTCAATAATACAAATGCATTGACTTTGATCAAGCTTCTCGCTACGTTATGCACAGGCCTGCCAGCCGGCAAGCCCTGTCACGCGTGCGGAAAAAATGGATGCCGAGTTAGATCAGCTTATCCTCAGCGGCGCCCCTGGCGGCGTCGTCATCACGAACGAAGAGCATGCCGTCGTGCGCTGGACGGTGGGTGCCCAGCGCATCTTCGGCTATGCCAGCGACGAGGCGCTGGGCCGCACGCTGTGGGAGCTGATCTCTCTGCCAGGACAAGCCGAAGCGGCCCTGCTGATCGACGAACAGCTGACCCTGCACGGCAGCTACGACCGCGAATCGCTGCGGCGGCGCAAGGATGGCGAACTTATCCACGTCGATGTGGCGTGCCAGGCCGCACAGGCCGGGGCGGACTCCCCCCGCTACCTGATTTCCACCATGAAGGACACGACCTTGCTGAAGGCGGCGCGCGACGCCCAGTTCGTCGAGGTACGCTATCGCGTGCTGTTCGAATCGACGCCGGACAGCGTCATCATGGTCAATGCCACGGGCGCCATCGTGCTGGTCAACCAGCAGGCGCAGCGCCTGTTCGGCTACGCAGAAGGCGAATTGAACGGCAGGCAAATCGATAGTCTGCTGCCGCAACGCCTGCGCCATTCGCACGTGGCGCACCGCGCCCGCTATTTCGACCAGCCCCGCACGCGCACCATGGGCGCCGACCTGGAATTGCTGGGCTTGCGCAAGGACAACGTCGAGTTCCCCGTCGAAATCAGCCTCTCGCCCATCCAGACGGAGATCGGCACCTTCGTCATCAGCGCGATCCGCGACGTCAGCGACCGCCGCCGGGCCGAGCAGAAGTTCCGCGGCCTGCTCGAATCGGCGCCGGACGCCATCGTCATCGTCAACGGCGACGGCGAAATCGTGCTCGTCAACTCGCAGACGGAACGCCTGTTCGGCTATTCGCGCGCGGAGTTACTCGGACGCAATGTGGAAGTGCTGATCCCGGCCCGCTACGCGCACGACCATCCGCGCCACCGCCATGCGTTTTCCACGGCGCCGCGCGCCCGCTCCATGGGCGCAGGGCTGGAACTGTATGGCTTGCGCCGCGACGGCACCGAATTCCCCGTCGAAATCAGCCTGTCGCCGCTGGAAACGGACGAAGGCGTGCTCGTCTCGTCGGCCATCCGCGACATCTCCGAGCGCAAGCGCATTGAACGCACGCTCAACGAACAGAAAGTCGAACTGGAGCGGGCCAGCCAGGCGAAGGACCGCTTTCTCACCAGCATGTCGCACGAGCTGCGCACGCCGCTGAACGCCATCCTCGGCTTTGCCCAGCTGCTGGCCAACGAAGCCCTGCCCGCGACCGTGCTGCAAAAACGCACCTTCGTGCAAAACATCGTCACCTCGGGCCGCCACCTGCTCACCCTGATCAATGAAATCCTCGACCTGGCGAAGATCGAATCAGGCAGTCTGAGCCTGTCGATGGAAGCGGTGACGCTGCCCGCGCTGATCGAGGAAGTGCGCGTGATGGTGGAAGAACAGGCGCAGCAGCGCCAGATCCACCTGATCTTTCCGGCCTGCGACGCGCTGACGCTCAGGGCCGACCATACGCGCCTCAAGCAAGTGCTGCTGAACCTGCTGTCGAACGCCATCAAATACAACCGCCCGGCCGGCAAGGTGGAGCTGGAAATTTCGCAGCCCGATGCGCTGTGCGTGCGCATCGCCATCCGCGACACGGGCAAGGGGCTGGACGACGCGCAGATGGCCGAACTGTTCCAGCCGTTTAACCGCCTGGGGCAGGAGGCCGGCAGCGAAGAAGGCACGGGCATCGGCCTGGTCGTCACCAAGCGCCTGGTCGAACTGATGGGCGGGCGCATGGGCGTGCACAGCTGCCTCGGCGTGGGCAGCGTGTTCTGGATCGAACTCGACACCATGGCCGCGCCGCCCGACAGCACGCCGCCGGATACGGAGGGGCTATCCGAGCCTGCCGGCGAAACCGGGGACGAGGTCAACGGCCAGGCCCTGCTGCTGTACGTGGAAGACAATCCGGCCAGCCTGCGCCTGGTGGAAGACATCGTCAGCTTCCTGCCCCATCTGCGCATGATCTCGGCCACGGACGCGCGCCAGGGCATCGCGCTGGCGCTGGAACGCCATCCCGATGTCATCCTGATGGATATCAACCTGCCCGGCATGAATGGCAACCAGGCGCAGCGCATCCTGCGCACCGATCCGCGCACGGCGCACATTCCCGTCATCGCGCTGACGGCCAACGCCATGAAGGACGACATCCGGCATGGCCTGGCCGCGGGTTTTTTCCGCTACCTGACCAAACCCGTCGAGATCGCCCTGCTCAACGCCGCCATCGACGAAGCCCTGCAACTGGCGCGCGCCACCCTGCCATTCAAGCCGGAGGAGTAAAGGCCAGCTTTTTCATGGCCGCATCGAGCCCTTTCGCGCTGCGCGCATAGCCATCCCACGGCCCGTTGCCCACGTCGAGGCGGCTGTGGACATTGCCCACGTTCCATTGATCGCCCGCCTTCAGCTGGTCGAGTTCCTCCCAGGCCAGCGGCACGGAAATGCCCAGCCCCGAACGCGTGCGGGCCGACCACGCGCACACGGTGGTGGCGCCCCGGCCGTTGCGCAAATAATCGATGAAGATCTTGCCGACCCGGTTGGACGGTCCGCTTTTCAGGACAAAGCGCTGGGGAATCAGCTGAGCCATGTGCGCCACGATGGCTTGCGAAAACGCCTTGACGGTATCCCAGTCGTGTTTCGGGCGGATCGGCACGACCACGTGCAAGCCCTTGCCGCCGCTGGTCTTCAGCCAGGCGGGCAAACCCAGCTCCGTCAGGAAGGCGCGCAGCAGCACGGCCGCCTCGCGGATGGCGGGCCAGGCCACGCCCTTGCCCGGATCCAGGTCGAACACCAGGCGGTTCGGCGTGTCGTAGGCGCCGGCCAGCGCGTTCTGCGTGTGAAATTCCACCACATTCCACTGCGCCGCCGACAGCAAGCCCTGTACGCTGGCCACTTCCAGCATGGAGGCATGCTCGGGATCGAGGCCGGGGTCGAGCTGCCGGACGCCGGACATGGCGGACGTGTCCGCATGCTTCTGGAAAAACAATTCTCCGCCCACGCCGGCCGGCGCGCGCACCAGCGACACGGGCCGGCCCCGCAAATGCACGAGCATCAGCTTGCCCACCAGCGCGTAGTAGCGCACCAGGTCGATCTTCCTGGCGCCGCTGTCCTTGTCGATCACCCTGTCCGCATGGCTGACCTTGAAACTGGCCGGCAGGACGCCGTCCAGCGTGGATGTGTTCTGCATCGTCTTCTCCCCGTCGATCCGCTGTGGCCGCTCGCGCACGATGGCGGCCGGCTGTTTGTCCGCGCGCAAGCCGTGAAAGACGGCGTGGCGCACGGCGCCGCCGCTGGTCCATTGCGCAAAACCGACCTCGGCCACCAGCTCCGGCTTGACCCAGATGGGCTGGCGCACGCCGCCCGCCCTGCCCGCGAACGGACTCGTTTCGATGGCCAAGGCGTCGAGGCAGCGCCGCAGGTCGCGCAAGGCCGCATCGTCAAAGCCGCTGCCCACATTGCCCGCATAACGCAGCTTGCCCTGTGCATCGTGCACGCCCAGCAGCAGCGAACCGATGCCTTCGCGCGCGCCCTGCGGCGCCGTGTAGCCGCCGATGACGAATTCCTGGCGCAGCCCGCATTTGAGCTTGATCCAGTCGCCGGATCGTCGCGTGACGTAGGACGAGCCGCGCCGCTTGCCGATCACGCCTTCCAGCCCCAGGCGGCAGGCGTGGGCCAGCAATTGCCGGGGCTTGGCGTCGAGCGCGCCGCTGAAGCGCACCAGCGGCGCGGCCGGCAAGCGCTGCAGCAACTGTTCCAGCAAGGCCCGGCGCGCCTCGACGGGCTGGCCGCGCAGATCGTGGCCGTCAAAATACGGCACGTCGAACAGGTAATACACGATGTCGCTCGTCGTTTCCGCATCGAAGGCGCGCTGCAAGGCGCCGAAATCCGGGTGGCCGCCGGCGTCGTTGACGACGATTTCGCCGTCATACCAGCCTGGCGGCAAGCCCAGCTGCTCCAGCGCCTGGCGCAGCTTCGGCAGTTTCGCCGTCCAGTCGTTGCCATTGCGCGTGATCAGGCTGACCCGTTCGCCATCGCAACGCGCGAGGATGCGGTAGCCGTCGAATTTCACCTCGAATATCCAGTCTTGCGCGTCTGGCGGCGGCGTATCGACGAGGGTGGCCAGCTGCGGCGACAGGGTGGCGGGCAGCCTGACGGCGGGCGCTGCCGCCTGCTGCGCGCTTTGTTTGCGCTTGGGCATGGCCTGGTGCTTGACGCTGTCGGGGAATTCGTCGACGACAGAAAATTCCAGCGCCGGCCGGGCATATTCGTCTTTTTCCTTGATCAGCAGCCAGGCGGGCTGCGTTTCGCTGCGCTTGTCTCCCTTGCCCTTCATGCGCACCAGCACCCAGTTGCCGTGCATCTTGTGGCCGTAGAGGGTGAATTTCAGCTCGCCGGCCGCCAGCGCGGCGCGCGCATCGGGCGTGGCGGACTGGGCCTGCCAGGTGCCCTTGTCCCAGATGATGACCTTGCCCGCGCCATACTGTTTTTCGGGGATCGTGCCTTCAAAACCGGCGTAGGCAAGGGGATGGTCTTCCACCTGCACGGCCATGCGCTTGTCGCGCGGGTCGTAGCTGGGCCCTTTCGGCACGGCCCAGCTTTTCAGCGTGCCATCGAGCTCCAGGCGAAAGTCATAGTGCAGACGGCTGGCCCAGTGCTTCTGGATGACGAAGCTGAGCCCGTCGCCCGCCGCCTCGCCACCCTCCGCAGGCTCGGGCGTGGCGGCGAAATTGCGCTTGGCTTGATAGGTTTTCAAGGCGGCTTTCATGGCGGACCCATGCGGTGACGATGGCATCGAGTCTAGGCCGCCGCGGGCCGTGGCGCGGTACGCCAGCTAACAGAGTGCCTGCCCCGGCAAATGTAAGTGTTTGTAATTGACAGAAAACCTGTCAACGCAATTGCCGGACGGCGCGTTTTTGCCTCAGTGACAGGGGATTGATCTCCTGAACTACAACCCCACTTCTCGAGGAACTGCATCATGAAAAAACGCACTGTCAACATTGTCGCTACTCTGATCGCCGGCTTGTTCGCTACCGCAGCCTTTGCTCAAACGCCAGCCGTGCCGGCCAAGGCCGAAGCCAAGCACACCAAGGAAGTGGCAAAAGCGGAAGCCAAGGAAACCAAGGCCGTCGTGAAAGCCGATGCCAAGGAAGCCGCCGTCGCCGCCGATGCGAAAGCCGATGTCGCCAGCGCCAAGGCCGATGCCGCCGCCACCAAGGCCAAAGCCCATCACAAAGCGAAAAAAGCCAAGGCCAAGGCTGCCGAAGACAAAGCTGAAGCGACCGCGGCAGCAGCCAAATAATCCCCTCCGCGCGATTTTTTGCGCCACGAAAAAAAGACAGCTTCGGCTGTCTTTTTTCGTTTTCATGTACGCATCACGCAACAACAGCCGATAAAACACCTGATTGTAAGAAAGTGTAAACAAGGTCAACGGCAAGCTTCCGGGGCGCGTTTTATGCTCAGTGACACGGGAATCATCCCGGCACCAACAGACGTACCAGACAAACCACCACTGAGGACTGCACCATGAAAAAAGCAATTGTTACCCTGATCGCCGGCCTGTTCGCTACCGCTGCCTTCGCCCAAACGCCTGCAGCGCCAGCAGCCCCGGCAGTGCCCGCCAAAGTGGAAGCGGCCCACACCAAGGCCGTCGTGAAAGCCGATGCCAAGGAAGCGCAAGCCGTCGTGAAAGCGGACGCGAAAGAAGCGAAAGCCGTCGTCGCCGCGAAAACGGAAGTCGCCAGCGCCAAGGCGGAAGCGGCCACCACCAAGGCCAAGGCCCACCACAAAGCCAAGAAAACCAAAGCCAAGGCTGATGCCAAGCTGGCTTCGGCCACCGCCGAAGCAGCACCGGCAGCAGCCAAGTAATCATCGACACACCATCGTTTACCACTCTCCAGGACAATACAATGAAAAAAGTTATCGCCACTCTCGTCGCCAGCCTGTTCGCTACCGCCGCCTTCGCCCAAACCCCTGCCGCCCCGGCAGCGCCGGTTCCCGCCAAGGCGGAAGCGGCCCACACGAAAGCCGTAGCAAAAGCGGAAGCCAAGGAAACCAAGGCCGTCGTGAAAGCCGATGCGAAAGAAGCAGCCGTCGCCGCCGATGCGAAAGCCGACGTGGCCAGCGCCAAGGCCGACGCCAAGGTCAGCAAGGCCAAGGCCCATCACAAGGCCAGCAAGGCCAAAGTGAAAGCGGACGCAGCGAAAGCGGCAGAAGCCGTTCCGGCGGCGCCAGCGCCAGCGAAGTAATCGCGGCAGTGACCACGGGAGCGCTTCCGCCGGGTCTGCGCTTCCGTGGTGGCTTCGCCCCATTACCAAGGACAGCTTCGGCTGTCTTTTTTTTCGCGCCCGGCAATGGTTGCGCGTGACCGGCAATTACGGCCGCCAGCAGGAAGCACCCGCGTAAAACCATGTAAAGATGTAAAAAAACAACGCTTTTCAGTCACAAAAAGGCCCCATTCCGGCGACTCCTCAAATAGAATTGAGAATTATTCTCATTCTCATCCTTGATTCAGGAGCCGTTTCAATGCCAGGTCGCACCGTCCTTTCCGCCGCACCGTCCACCCCATCCTCCCCCTCCGCACTGTCGTTGCGCCCGCTGGCCCTGGCCATTTCACTGGCGCTCGGCGCCGGCATGGCGCATGGCGCCGACGGCGCCCCCGCCGATGACGCTGGCGAAGATACGCCCGTGATGCAAACCATTACCGTCACGGGCAGCAGCGACGCGAACGCCTACACGGCGCGCAAGAGCGCCTCGGCCAGCAAGTTCGTCCTGTCGCTGCGCGAGACGCCGCAGGCCGTTTCCGTGGTTACGCGCGCGCAAATGGACGATTTCAGGCTCGATAACGCCAGCAAGGTGCTGGCGCAAACGACGGGCGTGACGGTGGAAGCGGTGGAAACGGACCGCACCTATTACACGGCGCGCGGCTACGACATCACCAATTTCCAGTTCGACGGCGTGGGCCTTCCTTTCGTCTTCGGCAATGTGATGGGCGACCTCGATACGGCGCTGTTCGAGCGCGTCGACATCGTGCGCGGCGCGAATGGCCTGATCTCCTCGACCGGCAATCCGTCGGCCACCGTCAACTTCGTGCGCAAGCGCCCGACCCAGGGCCTGGCCGCTGCCGCCGGCGTCACGCTGGGCTCCTGGAACACGCGCCGGCTCGATGCCGACGTGTCCACGCCGCTGGGCGCCGATGGCAAGGTGGCGGCGCGCTTCGTCGCCGCCCACGAGGAAGGCGATTCCCACCTGGACCGCTACTCGCCGCGCAAGGATGTCGCCTACGCCATCGTCGAAGCGAAGCTGACGCCGGACACCCGCCTGGCCGTGGGCCACAGTTACCAGAACAACCTGGCCAGGGGCGGCATGTGGGGCGCCCTGCCCGTCGCCTACACGGACGGCACGCCGACCGACTACCCGGTTTCCGCCTCGACGTCGGCCGACTGGTCGCGCTGGAGCATCCTCAACAACAGCACCTTCGCCGAACTGGCGCACCAGTTCAATACCGACTGGCGCGTGACGGCCACCGCCACCTACAACCGCTCCACCTCGGATTCAAAGCTGTTCTACGTCTACGGCACGCCGGACAAGGCCACGGGCAACGGCTTGTTCAGCTACCCTTCGCGCTATGCCTCGGCCAACAAGCAGCGCCTGCTCGATGTCGCCGCCACGGGCGAATTCACGCTGGCCGGGCGCCGGCATGACCTCAGCATGGGCCTGGCCTGGTCGAAGTCCACGCTGGACGACGTGTCGTATTATGGCCGCGGCATCGGCACGGCCCTGCCGAACGGCACGGCCTTCGACGGTTCCTACCCGGAACCGCTCTTCGATGCATCGACCAATGGCAGCGCCTACAAGGATGAACGCAAGAATGCCTACCTGGCCGCCCGTTTCAACCTGGCCGACAATGCCAAGCTGCTGGCGGGCGTGAACACCGTCAAGGCCGACAGCACGGGCAGCGCGTACGGCGTCAGCCAGGCCAAATCGCAGAGCGACACCACGCCCTACGTGGGCCTGGTGTACGACATCGGCCGCCATGTGTCCGCCTACGGCAGCTATACGGAGATCTTCAACCCGCAAAGCAGCATCGACCGCACGGGCCAGACCCTGGCGGCGGCCACCGGCAAGAGCCTGGAAGCGGGCTTGAAAAGCGACTGGTTCGACGGGCGCCTGAACCTGTCCGGCGCCCTGTTCAAGACGCGCCAGAAGAACGTGGCCGAAGCGGCCGGCACCACGCCTGACCTCAAGACGTTCTACAAGGGCGTCGATTCGGAATCGCAGGGTTTCGAGCTCGATGCCTCGGGCGAACTGGCGAAAGGCTGGCAGGCGAACGCCGGCTATGCGCGGCTGCGCATCCAGGGCGACGACGGCCAGGATGCGCGCACCTTCATCCCGCGCAAGCGCTTCCACCTGGCCACCACCTATCACGTGCCGGCGGTGCAGGCGCTGAAGGTGGGCGCCAGCCTGACCTGGCAGGACGCCATCTACAACAAGGTCGACGACGGCACCACCCTGCACCAGGGCGCCTACGCGCAACTGGGCCTGATGGCCAGCTATGCCATCAGCCGCAACGTCAGCCTGTCGCTGAACCTGAACAATGTGACGGACAAGAAGCACCTGACCAGCCTGTACTGGACCCAGTCGCTGTACGCGGCCGGCCGCAATGGCAGCGCCACCCTGAGCTGGAAATACTAGGGAGCCGCCATGCGACTGCGTCCTCCCATGGTTGTTCTGCACCGCTGGTTCGGCCTGGCGGCGGCGCTCTTCCTGTTCATTTCCGGCCTGACGGGCGCCTTGATCTCGTGGGATCACGAGCTCGACGCCTGGCTCAATCCGCAGCTGTTCCACGCCGCCGGCGCCGCCGGTGACGGCCCCGCCAAATCGGGACTGGAGCTGGCGCGCCAGCTCGAGGCGCAGGACCGGCGCCTGCGCGTGAACTACGCGCTCACGGCGATCGAGCCTGGCCACACGACGCTGATCTCGGTGGAAGGCCGGCCCGACCCGGCCACCGGCAAGCCGTTTGAACCGGGCTTCAACCAGGTGGCCGTCGATCCGGCCACAGGCGCCATCCAGGGCACGCGCCAGTGGGGCGCGGTCTCGCTGACGCGCGAAAACCTGCTGCCTTTCCTGTATAAGCTGCACTACACCATGCACATTCCCGATGGCTGGGGCATCGAGCTGGGCGTGTGGTTCATGGGCATCATCGGCATCGTGTGGGTCCTTGACTGCGGCATCGCCCTGTACCTGTCGTTCCCGAACTGGCGCAGCTGGCGCAAGTCGCTGGCCTTCCGCTGGCGCGAAGGGGGCCACCGGCTGAACTTCGACCTGCACCGCTCGGGCGGGGTGTGGGTCTGGTTGCTGCTGCTGGTGCTGGCCGTCACCTCCGTGTCGATGAATCTGCAAACCCAGGTGATGCGTCCCCTGGTGGCGAAGTTGTCCACGCTCAGCCCGAACGCCTTCGACAGCCGCACGCCGCAGCCGCCGGAACACCCCATCGAGCCGCTGCTGACGCGCGAACAGGTTGTCGCGCTGGCGAAGACGGAAGCGGCAAGGCGGGGCTGGACGCTGCCGGCCGGCGGCGTGTTCTATTCTTCCGCCTACGGCCTGTATGGCGTCGGGTTCTTCGCGGCGGACAACGACCATGGCGACGGCGGCCTGGGCAATGCGTGGCTGTACTTCGACGGGCGCGACGGCAAGCCGGCCGGCGGCGTGGTGCCCGGCACGGGCAGCGCGGGCGACATCTTCCTGCAGGCGCAATTCCCCCTGCATTCGGGCCGCATCCTGGGCCTGCCCGGGCGCATCCTGATTTCCGCCATGGGCCTGGTGGTGGCCATGCTGAGCGCGACAGGCCTGATCATATGGCTGCGCAAGCGCCGCGCACGCGCGGCGCTTGCGGGCAGCTGAAGACATCCCGCAATCCATCCTGAAGGCGGACGCTACGCAGATGTAAGCGTTTGTAATGACCGTCAACGCCAGCGTCCGGGGGCGCGTTTTATGCTCAGTGATACGGGAATCACCCCGGCACCAACAGACATACCAGACAAACCACCACTGAGGACTGCACCATGAAAAAAAGCATTTTCAACCTGAGCGCTACCCTGATCGCCGGCCTGTTCGCCACCGCTGCCTTTGCCCAGACGCCTGCAGCGCCAGCAGCCTCGGTTCCCGCCAAAGTGGAAGCAGCCCACACCAAGGCCGTCGTGAAAGCCGACGCCAAGGAAGCGCAAGCCGTCGTGAAAGCGGACGCAAAAGAAGCGAAAGCCGTCGTCGCCGCGAAAACGGAAGTGGCCAGCGCCAAAACGGAAGCGGCCGCCACCAAGGCCAAGGCCCACCACAAGGCCAAGAAAACCAAGGCCAAGGCTGACGAAAAGCTGGCATCGGCCGCCGCCGAAGCGGCACCCGCCAAGTAATTCCTTCTCACTGCATTCACCCGAAAAAACACCAAGGATCTCATCATGAAAAAAGTCATCGCCACCCTGATCGCCAGCCTGTTCGCCACCGCCGCTTTCGCCCAGGCGCCAGCCGCTCCCGCCGCCACGCCAGCAACGCCTGCCGTTGCAGCTGTACCGGCAGCGAAAGCGGAGGCACCGGCCGCCGCCAAGCCAGCGGAACACAAGAAAGCCAAGCATCACAAGGCGAAGAAAGCGGCACCGGCAACGCCAGCAACTCCGGCCGCACCAGCAGCTTCCGCACCGGCAGCTGCGCCAGCCAAGTAATCGCGGCCGCGCAAACCAAAAAGACAGGGTTTTCCCTGTCTTTTTTTTCATCCGCTTTTTTGTGTATTTATTTCGGCATCAGCACCGTGTCGATGACATTGATCACGCCATTCGACTGGTACACATCATAGGTGCTGATGTTGGCACTGTTGCCGCCTTCATCCATCACGACGATGTTGTGCATGCCGTTCATGGCGAACATCAGCTTGCCGCCGCTGGCCGTGGGCAAGGTGGCTTTACCGTCATGCATCTTGATTTCCTTCGCCAGCGCCTTGAAGTCGTATTTGCCGGGCACCACGTGGTAGGTGAGGATTTTCGTCAGGGTCGCCTTGTTTTCCGGTTTGACCAGGGTCTCGACGGTGCCGGCCGGCAGCTTGCCGAAGGCCGCATTCGTCGGCGCGAACACGGTGAACGGCCCCTTGCCTTTCAGGGTGTCGACCAGGCCGGCCGCCTTGACGGCAGCGACCAGGGTCGTATGGTCGGCCGAATTGACGGCGTTGTCGACGATGTCCTTGCTCGGGTACATGCTCTGGCCGCCCACCATGGTCGCCATGTCGGCGGCAAAAGGGGCGCTGGCGGCCAGCATGGAGGTGATGAACAGAGCTGCGGGAACGATGGTGCGCATGATGGTATCTCCTGGATGACTGCGTTTGCGTGATTGCAGGAGTATTTACGCGGCCTGTCCACAAACGGATTCAACTGGTTTTCAAAAAAAACGGCGCCGTGCAGATGCACGACGCCGTTTCGCGATGTTTTCCTTGCCGCGGGCCGGGGATGCCAGCCCGCGATGCCGGGAATCAGTTGGCCGCGACCTGCGGCTCCGTCTCGCCCCAGCCGCCGCCCAGGGCGCGGATCAGCGCCACCGTGGTGACGGCGCGGTTGCCGCGCAGCTGCACGGCGTTGCGCTCGATGGCAGCCAGGTTGCGCTGCGCGTCCAGCAGATCGAGGTAGCTGGAACGGCCCGCGTCGTACAGCTTTTGCGCCAGGTCGGCCGAGCGGCGCGCCGAGACGACGGCTTCGTCGATCTGCTGCGTCTGGCCCGACAGGATGCGCAGGCCGGCCAGGTTGTCTTCCACTTCGGCGAAGGCCACCAGCACGCTCTGGCGATACGTCGCCACCGACTCTTCCAGCTGCGCTTCGCTGCGGCTCACGGCCGCCTTGTTGCGGCCACCGTCGATGATGGGCATCGACATCAGGGCGCCCAGCAGCCAGGAGCGGCTGCTCCACTTGAAGATATCCGAGAAGGTATCGGACGCGCCGCCGCCGGAAGCGTTCAGGCTCAAGGCGGGGAACATGGCCGACTTGGCCACGCCGATGCGCGCATTCGACGCTTCCATGGTGCGCTGTGCCGAGGCGATGTCGGGACGGCGTTCCAGCAGCGACGATGGCATGCCGGCCGGGATCACGGGCAGGAAGCCGCTGTCCTGCAGCGGGTTGACGCCCGCCGTGAAGCTGGCGGCAGGTTTGCCCAGCAGGACGGCCAGCGCATGCTCGCTGGTGGCGCGCTGGCGCTGCAGGCCGATGGCTTCGGCGCGCACGGTCGACAGCTCCGTGCGGGCACGGGACAAATCGAATTCGCCGATGTCGCCCAGGTCGTAGCGGCGCTGGTTCACATACACGCTTTCCTCGCGCAGGCGCACCGTCTGTTCCAGGGTCGCCAGTTCGGCGTCCGTGGCGCGCAGCTGGAAGTAGGTTTGTGCCACGTCGGCCTGCAGCGACAGCAGCACCGAGCGGTAAGTCGCTTCCACGGCCAGCGCATCGCTGCGCGAGGCGCTGACGTTCGATGCCACCCTGCCGAACAGATCGACTTCGTAGCTGGCCGTCAGGCTGGCCTGGTAGACGTTGGTCGCCGCCACCGGCGCGCCGTTCGGCAAGCCGAGCGACACGGCGGAAGCGCGGTTGCGCTGGCCGCCCACGTTGACGCCCACTTGCGGAATGCGGTCCGCTTCGGCGATGCCGGCAATCGCCCTCGCCTGCTTGACGCGGGCGGCGGCCACGGCCAGGTTGGCGTTCGCCTGCGTGGCTTCGTTGATCAAGCTGGTGAGAGCCGGATCATTGAAGGCCAGCCACCACTCGCCGCGCGCCTGGCGCTCGGCCGGCACGCCCTGCTTCCAGCGCGTGCCGTCGGCTGCCGTCTGCACGGCGGGCGCTTGCGCTTCCTTGAACGCCGCCGGCGTCTCGATCTGCGGCTGCTTGAACTCGGGCGCCGCGCAGGCGGCCAGCAGCACGGCGGCGGCCATGGCGCTCAAGACGGGCGCCGCGCGCCGGATGATTGCATTGGTTTTCAATATATATCTCCTTCCAGGTTCAATGCTGGCGCGGCGGCAGGCTTGGCGGCAGCATCGGCTGGTTTTTTCTCAAAACGCTGCGCCAGGGTGCGCAGCAGTACGTAGAACACGGGCGTCAGGAACAGGCCGAAGAAGGTCACGCCCAGCATGCCGGCGAAGACCGCCACACCCATCGCATGGCGCATTTCCGAACCGGCGCCGTGCGAGAACACCAGGGGCACCACGCCCATGATGAAGGCGATCGACGTCATCAGGATCGGACGCAGACGCAGACGGCACGCTTCCAGCGCCGCTTGCACAACGGTGCGGCCATGCTCTTCCAGTTCGCGGGCAAATTCCACGATCAGGATGGCATTTTTTGATGCCAACCCCACCAGCACGAACAGCGCGATCTGGGTAAATACGTTGTTGTCACCGCCGGTCAGTTTCACGCCAAGCAAGGCGCAGAGGATCGACATCGGCACGATCAGGATCACGGCCAGCGGCAATGTCCAGCTTTCGTACTGGGCAGCGAGCACCAGGAACACCAGCAGCACGCACAGCGGGAAGACATAGATCATCGTATTGCCGGACAAGATGTCCTGATAGGTCAATTCCGTCCACTCATACGAAATCCCCTGCGGCAGCACTTCCTTGGCGATGCGTTCCAGCGCCGCTTGCGCCTGGCCGCTCGACACGCCAGGGGCTGCGCCGCCGTTGAAATCGGCTGCTGCATACGCGTTGTAGCGCTGCACGCGATCGGGACCATAGCTGTCCTTGACGCGCATCAGCGACGACAGCGGGATCATTTCGCCCTTGTCATTGCGTACCTTCAGCTGCGCGATATCCTGGGCATGTGAACGGAAAGCCGCATCGGCCTGCACGCGCACCTGGTAGGTGCGGCCAAACTGGTTGAAGTCATTCACGTACAGCGAACCGAGGTTGATCTGCAAGGTCTGGTAGATCGTTTGCAGCTGCACGCCCATCTGCTTGGCTTTTACACGGTCGACGTCGGCGAACAGCTGCGGCACGTTGATCTGGTAGCCCGAGAACACGCCCGCCAGTTCCGGCGTCTGGTAGGCCTTGGCGGCCAGTGCCTGGGTGGCGTTGTACAGCGCGTCGTAACCGAGGTTGCCGCGGTCTTCGATCATCATCTTGAAGCCGCCGATGGTACCGAGGCCGTTGACGGGCGGCGGCGGGAAGACCATGATGAAGGCGTCCTGGATGCCGCCCAGGCGCTTGTTGATCTCGGCCGCGATGGCGCCGCCGGACAGCTCCTTGGTAGTACGCTCGTCGAACGGCTTCAGGGTGGCGAAGACGATGCCGGCGTTCGGCGCATTGGTGAAGTCGTTGATCGACAGGCCTGGGAAGGCGATGGTCGATTCGACGCCGGGCACCGACTTGATGACGTCGGACATGCGGCGCACGACATCTTCCGTGCGGTCCAGCGAAGCGGCGTCGGGCAATTGCGCAAAGCCCACCAGGTATTGCTTGTCCTGCGCCGGCACGAAGCCGGCCGGCACGGACTTGAAGGTGAAGATGGCGGCAACGACCAGCAGCGCATACACGCCCAGCGAGGCGCTCTTGCGGCCCAACACACCCTTCACGCCCGCTTCATAGCGGTGCGAGGCGCGGCCGAAGAAGCGGTTGAACCAGGCGAAGAAGCGGCCGAAGACCATGTCCATGCCGCGCGTCAGTGCGTCTTTCGGCGCATCGTGCGGTTTCAGCAAAGCGGCCGACAGGGCCGGCGCCAGGGTCAGCGAGCTGAAAGCGGAGATCACGGTCGAAATGGCGATGGTCAGCGCGAACTGGCGATAGAACTCGCCCGACAGGCCGGGCACGAAGGCGATCGGCACGAACACGGCGCACAGCACCAGGGCGATGGCGACGATGGGACCGCTGACCTCTTTCATGGCCTGGATGGTGGCGTCGCGCGGCGACAAGCCTTCCTCGATGTTGCGCTCGACGTTTTCCACCACGACGATGGCGTCATCGACGACGATACCGATGGCCAGCACGAGGCCGAACAGCGACAGGGTGTTGATCGAGAAGCCAAAGCCCAGCATCACGGCAAAGGTACCGACAATCGACACGGGAACGGCCAGCAGCGGGATGATCGATGCGCGCCAGGTTTGCAGGAAGATGATCACCACCAGCACCACCAGGGCGATGGCCTCTAACAGGGTATGGATCACGGCTTCGATGGACGAGCGCACGAATTGCGTCGGGTCGTACTCGATGCGGTATTCCACGCCTTGCGGGAAGTCTTTTTTCAGCTCGTCCATCTTGGCGCGCACGTCGGAAGACAGTTGCAGCGCGTTGGCATTCGGTGCCTCGAAAATACCCATGCCGACGGCAGGATTATTGTTCAGCAGCGAACGCAGCGAGTAGCTGTTGGCGCCCATTTCCACGCGCGCCACGTCCTTCAGGTGCGTCACGGCGCCGTCGGCATTGGTGCGCACGATGATGGCGCCGAATTCCTCGGGCGTCTGCAGACGGCCCTGGGTATTGACGGTCAGCTGGAAGTCCGAGTTCTTCGCCGGCGAGGCGCCGATCACGCCGGCGGCCACCTGCACGTTCTGCTCGCGGATGGCGTCGACGACGTCATTGGCCGTCATGCCGCGCGCCGCTACCTTTTGCGGGTCGAGCCAGATGCGCATGGCGTAGTCGCCGGCGCCGAAGATCTGGATGTCGCCCATGCCGGGCAAACGGGCCAGTTGATCCTTGACGTTCAGCACCGCGTAGTTACGCAGGTACATATCGTCATAGCGCTTGTTGGGCGAGACCAGGTGCACGACCATGGTCAGGTTGGGCGAGGACTTGACGGTCGTCACGCCGATCTGGCGCACTTCCTCGGGCAGGCGCGGCAAGGCGCGCTGCACGCGGTTCTGCACCTGCGTCTCGGCCTGCTCGACGTTGGTGCCGATCTTGAAGGTCACGGTCAGCATCATCGCGCCGTCGGACGTGTTTTGCGAGGACATGTAGAGCATGTTCTCGACGCCGTTGATCTGCTCTTCGAGCGGCGCGGCCACGGTTTCGGCGATCACTTTCGGGTTGGCGCCCGGGTATTGCGCGCGCACCACCACGGATGGCGGCACGACGTCGGGATATTCGGAGATGGGCAGGCCGAAAATCGACAGCAGCCCGGCCACGAATATGACGATCGACAGCACCGCCGCGAAAATCGGCTTGTCGATGAAAAAGCGGGAAAAATTCATGTTTATTCCTTGGAAGTCGATGCTGCTTTCGCGGCGATCTTGGCGTCTTTTACTTCAGGTTTTGCGGGAGCGACGGGCGCGGTCGGGTTGAAATCCATCGCTACCATCTGCGGCGTCACGGGCGCGCCGGGGCGCACGCGCTGCAAGCCGTTGACGACGATCTTCTCGCCCGCCTTCAAGCCTTCGCGCACCACGCGCAAGCCGTCCGAGGTCGGGCCCAGCTTGACGGCACGGTATTCGGCCTTGTTATCGGCGCCCACCACGTAGACATATTTACGGCTTTGATCCGTGCCAACGGCGCGGTCGGAGATCAACAGCGCCGTGCTTTGCGCGTGCGGGCCGTTGCCGCCGTCGAGCTGGATGCGCGCGAACAGGCCCGGCACCAGCTGGCGCTCGGCGTTGGCGAAGGTGGCGCGCATGCGCACGCTGCCCGTGGCCGGGTCGAGCTGGTTGTCGACGAATTCCAGCTTGCCTTCGTGCGGGAAGCCCGTTTCGTTGGCCAGGCCTACCTTGACGGTGACGGGCGTGCCCTTTTGCGCCGTGCCGGCCACGCGCAGATAGGTATCTTCATCGCCGTCGAAGCTGGCGTAGATGCGGTCCGTCGACACCACGGAGGTGAGGATGGCGGAAGCGTCGATCAGGTTGCCGACGGTGATTTCCGCCTTGCTGACGCGGCCGCTGATCGGCGCCTGCACCTGCGTGTATGACAGGTTCAGCCTGGCCGCTTCATACGCGGCTTGCGCCGAGCGGACATTCGCGTCCAGCTCTTTCAGGCCCGAGGCCTTTTCATCGAATTCGCGCTGGGCGATGGCTTTTTCGGCCAGCAGCTTTTCAGCGCGCGACAGTTCCAGCTTGGCCAGTTCCGCCTTGGCGCGAGCCGATGCGGCCGTGCCTTCGGCGCGCGACACTTCGGCCTGGAAGGGGCGCGGATCGATGACGAACAGCACATCGCCCTTTTTGACTTCGCTGCCCGGCTTGAAGTTGACGGCCGTGATGAAGCCGCCGACGCGCGAGCGGATTTCCACGCGCTCGATCGCTTCCAGGCGGCCCGAGAATTCCTGCGTTTCCGTGATCTGTTTTTCAACGACGGCGGCGGCCGAGATGGGCGGGCCGCCGGCCGCTGGCGCGTCGGGCACCTTGCTATTGGCCGAATCGCAGCCGGCCAGGCTCACGGCCACCAGTCCCGCCAGCGCGAGCGAGGCCGCCAGGGGCTTGAGCAGAGTGGAAAATTGTTGAACGTTTTTCATTTTATTTCCCTGTTTTATGAAAATTTCTAATGGTATGGGCGGCAGGAAGCAACCCAGCTGAAAAAGTGAATGGTGGTGCCATGGCGCCCGACGGCGCTCGATCAAAGGTAAACAGGCCGCCAGCTGCTTGAAAGCGGACGGGGACGACGAAGCTGGCTGTGCGAACGCACAACGCAGACAGGAAGGGAACTACACTGCGTAGTGTAGCAACCGAAACTCAAAAAGTAAACTGATTAGTGTAAGTTTTTTTGCAGTGCCGCAGATGGCGGCTTTATGACTCGGGCTCCTGCCCCAGTCCGGCGACGAAACTGCTAATTTCGCTCAATACCTGCACCTTGCAGGCGCATTCATTACGGGCGGTCGCATCCTGCAGCGGCGCGGCGGCCATGCGCCGCACGGTGGTCTTGATGCCGCAGGCGATCAATTTGCTGCCGTATTGTTCAGCCTCGTCGCGCAATGGGTCGTCTTCGCTGGACAAGATCAAGGCTGGCGGCAGGTTCTTCAGGCGGCTCGACTGCAATGGCGACGCGTACGGATGGGTACGGTCAGCGGCATTCGGCAGGTAGCCGCGGTAGGCGGCGGCGCACTGGTCCGCCACTTCGGCCAGGTCCGGACAGGTCGGCAAGGATCGCATCGAGCAGGTCGACAGGCCGGGGTCGAGCATGGGCATGATCAGCACCTGGCCCGCGAGGGGCGGTCCGCCCCGGTCGCGCGACATCATGGCGCACACGGCAGCCAGGTTGGCGCCCGCTTCGATGCCCGACACCACCATCTGCTTGCCCGTCCAGCCCAGCTTGGACTTGTTCTTTTTCGCCCACAGCAGCACGGCATGCGCGTCTTCCACGGCGGCGGGGAATGGCCGCACCTTCGCCAACGTGTAGTTCGCGGCCAGCACCACGTGGTCGGGGTTGCTCAGCACGAGGCAGCGCAGGAAGTCGTCCGCGTCGTCCAGGTCGCCGGCCACAAAGCCGCCGCCATGGAAGAAGACCATCAGGTTCGGCTGCTTGGCGCCCGGCACGCCGGCCGTGTAGACGCGCGCGCCGAGCGCATCTTGCGCGCCCTGCACCTGGATGTCGCGTATCTTCAGCGCCTGGCCAGGCGCCAGTTCGGCCGCGTTGTCGGCAAACGTCATTGCGCCACCACCGGCTGCACCGCAGTATCGCGCACCGCGTCGTTCAGGCACAACAGGGCGACGCCGCCCACTTCATGGGTCAGGGCGCTATAACCGCTGGCTTCGCTTTGCGCCGCCAACGAGTAGGCATCCGTCGATACCATCGCGGCCAGAGCAAACGAGCTCATAGCGAGAGCAAGCACTGCAAAGATTCCATTCCGATGACCCATGATGTTTCTCCTGTGAACTTCCTGCGGCAATCACATTTATGCTGCAGTACAACAACTATAGACTTGATCTACAATCTGATAAAGAGTGCAATGCCGAATTGATTGTTCAGAATTCTGAATAATCACGTGGAAAGTGATAGGAAATCAAGTGAACAAGCTGCAAGCCATGGAAGTCTTCATCCAAGTCGTCGATGCGGGCGGCTTTACGCGCGCGGCGGAAAACATGCAGTTGCCGAAAGCCACCGTGTCGACCCTGATCCAGTCGCTGGAAAGCAGCCTGTCGGTCAAGTTGCTCAACCGCACCACGCGCCACGTCAGCATCACGTCCGACGGCGCCGCGTATTACGAACGCTGCGTGCGCATCCTGTCGGACGTGCGCGAGGCCGAGGAATCGCTGTCGCGCACGCGCCTGAGCCCCAGCGGACGGCTGCGCGTGGATGCGCCCACGGCCCTGGCCAGCGAACTGATCATCCCCGCCCTGCCCGACTTCTTCGCCCGCTACCCGGACATCTCGCTGGAACTCGGCTGCAGCGACCGCCCCGTCGACCTGATCGAGGAAGGCGTCGACTGCGCCGTGCGCGGCGGAGAATTGGGCGATTTGAACCTGATCGCGCGCCGGGTCGGCGTATTGCATTTCATCACCTGCGCCGCGCCCGGCTACCTGGCGCGCCATGGCACGCCGCTGCACCCGAACGACCTGGCGCAGCACCGGGGCGTGAATTTTTTCTCCGCCAAGACGGGTAAGACCTTCGACTGGGATTTCACGCGCGCCGGCGAGCGCATCCAGATGTCCATGCCCAGCCATATCGCCCTGAACGACTCGAACGCCTATGCGGCCGCCGGCCTGGCGGGCCTGGGCATCGTGCAAATGACGCATTTCATGCTTGCGCCTCTGCTGGAACAGGGCAAAATGGTGGAATTGCTGGGCGATTGGGAATCCGACCCCCTGCCCATCCACGTGATCTATCCGCCCAACCGCCACCTGTCCGCCAAGGTGCGCGTGTTCGTCGAATGGGTCGCCGACATGTTTACCAACCACCCGGCCACGCAGCTGAAGGGCAAGAGCCCCCTGCCCGCGCGTGCCGCCCTGACCGAGGCCCAGCCATGACCGCAGCAAGCACACCACCGCACCTGCACCCGCACCGCATCGTCTTTCTCGACCGCGACAGCCTGATCGCCACCGTGCGCCCACCCGCCTTTGCGCACGGCTGGGAAGAATATCCGCACACCAAGGGCAGCGAGCAGACGGTAGCCCGCCTGCAAGGCGCCACCATCGCCATCACGAACAAGGTACCGCTGCGCGCGGCCGAGCTGGCGCAACTGCCCGACCTGAAGATGATCGCCGTGGCCGCCACGGGCACGGACATCCTCGACCTGGCCGCCTGCCGCGAACGGGGCATTATTGTCGCGAATATCCGCGACTATGCGCGCGCCACCGTGCCCGAGCATACCCTGGCGCTGATGCTGGCCCTGCGCCGCCAGCTGGTCGCCTACCGCTTTGATGTGGAAGCGGGCCTGTGGCAGGCATCGGACCGCTTCTGCCTGTTCGGCCACCCGATCCGCGACCTGGCGGGCAGCCGCCTGGGCTTGCTCGGCTACGGCGCGCTGGGCAAGTCCGTGGCGCAGCTGGGGCGCGCCTTCGGCATGCAGGTGATCGTGCACAACCGTTCCCCGATCCAGGAAGATGGCGTGCAGGAAGTGAGTTTTGACGAATTGCTGGCCACCTCCGACGTACTGAGCCTGCATCTGCCTTTGACGGACAAGACGCGCAACATCATCGGAGAGCAAGAGCTGGCGCGCATGCAGCCCACGTCGCTGCTGATCAACACGGCGCGGGGCGGCCTCGTCGACGAGGCGGCGCTGGCCCAGGCATTGACGAACGGCGTGATCGCCGGCGCCGGCTTCGACGTGCTGTCGAAGGAACCGCCGCCGCCAGACAATCCGCTGTTGAACTTGCGTCTGCCCAACTTCATCCTCACGCCGCACACGGCCTGGGCCAGCGGCGAGGCCATGCAAAAGCTGGCCGACATATTGATCGGCAACGTGGAAGCGTTCGAACGCGGTGCGCCCGTGAACGTGGTGGCATGAACGCCGTGCACGAACTCGATGAACTGCTGGGGCTGGATAGCGACGAATACGACCGCCTCGACCTGTTTCAGGAGGCGGACGAACTGATCGGGCAACTGCGGACGGCCGACGTGCCCGCGCTGCTGGCCCTGTGGCAAGCGCGCAGCCTGTGCTGGCAGCAGCGTTTCACGCAAGCGAGCAGTTCGATCGACGGCGCCGTGCTGCGCGCCCTGCTGGCCGGTTTGCTGCAGATCAAGGAGACGTTCCACGGCGTGTTCGAACTGATGAGCCGCCTGCCGCCCATGGCCGACCATTCCCCGCTCAGCGACGCCCTGCTCGATTACGCCGAGCGAGCCTGGTATGCGCAGGGGGCGGCAAGACACCGGCAAATCCAGATCAGTTGCTGGAGCTGCGGGCTGTCGGGCCGGCTGCTGAAGCGGCTGGGGCTGTCTGCCTGGAAGGATGCGGGGCTGTAGCCGCTACGACGCGGCGGGACGCTCAAAGCTGAAACCCGGCGCATACGCGTGATAACCGTCGAAATCGCCCTTGCCGATGGCGGCACCTTGGCTGCGGGCAATCGCATACGCCATGCTGAAGTGAAAGTAGAAATTCGGCAGGATGTACAGATTCAAGTACTCATCGGCCGGCAGCGCGATGTCGGCAAAACCGGCCCGGTCGCGGCAGATGCGTCCGGGCGGCCCGTCGAAGCGTTCAGGGGGAATCGCCTTGAGGTAGCGCATGGTCTGCGCGATCTGTTCCTGCAGGCTGGCGGCGGCGCTGAAATCGGCCGCCTCCAGCCCCGCCAGCGGGCAGCAGCCGCGCAGGGAAAAGCTCACGGCCGCGCGCACCTGCTGGGCGAACGGCAGCATGTCCGGGTGCAGGCGCGCCGCCAGCAGCTGCGGCGCCGTGCCGGTCTTGGCGAGCATGGCGGAGAACTGCGCCAGCGAGCGGCAAAAGATGGCGACGGGGTGGCTGTTCATCATTTCCTTGTACAAGATTCAAGATGACAAGAGTGTGCCACAGGCACCCGCGTCCCCGCAGCGTTATCGCCGGTGCTTGCTGAAAAATTCCCACATCACCTCGTTCGCATCGATGGCGCGCGTGGTCTTGCCGATGGGCAGGCCAACATTGAAGGCGTCGGCACCGGGCCACGTGTGGCCGCCATCCTTGACGGTGAGCAAAGCCACGCTGGCGCCGCCAGTGCCCTGCTCCTGCCAACTCACTTGCGTGGTATCGCCGGCAGGGCCAGGCATCAGGCGCGGCTGCGGCGCGGCGCCGTCGATGCCGTTGTGCCTGCGCCAGTAGGCGAAGGTGTCTTCGGCCGACAGATAGCTGGCGGCCTTGCCCTCGAACAGCACCACCTTGTCGGCCGTGCCCTGTATCAGCAGCATGCCGACCTTGTCCGTCTGCTGGTGATGTTGCAGCACGGGTTCCGGCATGGGCGCGCCCACCGAGGCGACGGCGGCGAAATGCTGTGGCAATTCCGCCGCCAGGCGCAGGGCAAAGAAACCGCCGCGCGACAGGCCCGTCGCATACACGCGCTTGTCATCGATGCGGTAATCTTGCTTGAGCTTGCTCAATATCGCCTGCGTAAAACCGACATCGTCCGTGCCTGCCAGGTAATCCATGCCGAAGCCCACGTTCCAGTCTTGCTTGATGCCTTGCGGATACACAACGATGAACCGGTGGCGCTCGGCCGCCTTGTTCATCTGCGTGTACAGCATCTGTTCCGCCATGCTCATGCCGCCGCCATGGAAATTGAAGACGACGGGAAACGCCTGCTGCGGCGCCTGGTCGTAGGCGGCGGGCGTGTAGACGATGTAGCGGCGTTTTTGCTCTTTGTGGACGAGGCTGCTCACTTGCGCCGGCGCGGGGATGCTGGTGCACGCCAGCACCAGCAGGCTGATAAGAAGTTTCATGCGGTTTTCTCCATTCATCAAGAACTTGCAGCTTATGCAAGCGCCGGTGAAATCGCGGTGAAATCTGCCTGCTTTTTATGGTTTCTGGAGGGGAATGATGTCGACGCGGTAGTGCGCCTCGCCCGGATGGAAACGGATTTCCCAGCGCATGGCCCGCGCCACGCGCCCCAGCAAGCTTTGCCCATGCGCAAAGCCCTGGATGCGCCGCGGCTGCCCCGCCGGCACGGTATTGCCGATGCTCAGGCAGCCTTGCGCAAACGCGATGTTGATGCGGCAAGCGGGGCCGCCATGGAACAGGGCGTTCGCCAGGCAGTTATTGATGAGCAACATCGTCAGCTGCCTATTGCCGACGACATCCAGGCGCTCGGGCAAGTCCAGCGCCAGCAGGCTGGCATCCCACGGATGTTCGTCGAGCAGGCGCAGCAGGCATTGCTCTATGCAGCCGCGCAGCTCGACTACTTCGCCGGACACCTGCTCTGCCCGCGCCAGCGCGAACAGCACGTCGATGGTGGCGCGCATCTCATCGACACCCTGGCGCAGCTGCGCCTGCCCGTCTGCCGCCAGGGGCTGTGCGCCCGCCAGCGCCAGGCTGTTGTGCATCAAAGTGAGCGGCGTGCGCAGTTCATGGCTGACGTCGCGCGCGAACGCCTGTTCGCGCCGCAACACCGTTTGCAGTTCGGTAAACGTGGTTTCCAGGCGGCGCGCCAGGAAACCGATCTCGTCGGGGCGGTCGCGCTCGCTGAAATGCACGGCGCCGCCGGGCGCCAGCTGGCGCGCTTCCCGGGCCAGGCGCTGCAAGGGCAGCACGAGGCGGCGCGCCAGCCAGTACGCCAGCAGCAGGGCCAGGGCGATCAGCGCCAGGGCCACGCCAGCGACGACACCGCCCACTTCCCGCGCCAGGCGCTGCACCACCAGCACGGGCGCCACATCCGCCAGCAGATAGCTGCGCTGCGGCTTGCCCGCAGCAACGAGGTCCAGCGCCAGCACGTGATAATGCTGGCCCGTCGTCGTGAACACTTCGCCGCGCGGGGCAGACGGCGGCACTTGCGCGCGCACCGCTTGAGGCAAGTCAAGGTAACTGCCATAAACCGTGATGAGGTCGCTGCCAGACGGCGTAAGCTTGCCGTGCTGCTGCCAGCGCATGCTGACGGCAGCCGCTTCGCGCCCGAGCAGGCGCTGCACCAGCATGTCTTCCGTCACGTAGGCGATCACCAGCGCCAGGCCCGTGTAACACAGGCACAGCACGACGGTGAAGCCGGCCAGGGCCGCGAACAGCCGGCGGCGGATCGACTTGGTCATGGGGGCGCCGCAGAGTCGAAGGCCAGGCGGTAGCCCAGCTGCGGGATGGTCACGAGCATACCCGCCGCGCCAGCCCCTCCAACCAGTTCCAGCTGCTTGCGCAGCGCGTAGATGTGCGATTTGAGGGCGTCGCTGTCGGGCGGCTGGCTGCCCCACAGGGCTTGCAGCAAGGCCGAGCGCGACACGGCGTGGGGATGCTCGCGGCATAGCAGCAGCAGGATTTTAAAACCCGTCTGCGTCAGCGCCAGGGGAGCATCATCGTACAGGGCGCGTCCTGCGCGCGTCTGCAAGGTGAACGGACCCACGCGCATTTCCTGGCGCACGTGCAGCTGCTGCCGGCGCGCCAGCGCTTCGCAGCGCAAGGCCACCTCGCGCAAGTCGAAGGGCTTGGTCAGATAGTCGTCGGCGCCGTCGCGAAAGCCGCGTGCCTTGTCTTCATAAGAGTCGCGCGCCGTCAGCATCAGGATCGGCACATTGCTGGGCGCGGCCGCCTTGATGGCGCGGCACACTTGCAAGCCATCGATATCGGGCAGGTTCAGGTCCAGCAGCACCACGTCATAGGGGTTGCGCGTGGCCAGCGCGACACCGAGCGCGCCCGTGCCCGCATGGTCCGTCTGCCAGCCCAGGCCGTCGAGGAAATCCAATACCTGGCGCGCGATGGCCAGGTGGTCTTCCACCAGCAGGATATTCAAGGGCGCTTTGCTCATGGCACGCCGGCAAGGCGCGCATACAGCCAGAAGTTGCCCGATCTTCCACGGATTTGCCGGTAGCAGCGCAGATAGCCTTCCCGCTCGAAATGGCAACGCTCGAGCACGCGCAGCGAACGCTCGTTGCTTTCCAGCACGGTCGCCTGGATACGCAGCAAGCCCAGGCGCTGGAAGCCCCAGTCCACGACGGCGTTCACGATGGACGTGGCCACGCCCCGCCCCCACACTGCAGGAGAAAGGTCGTAGGCGATTTCGGCCGTGCGGTGCTGTGGGGAAATCGCATTCAAGCCGATCGTGCCCACCAGCTGGCCGCCGTCGCGCAGCACGACGGCCAGCCGTATCGGCGAAGTCGGCTGGGCCGACGCGTAATCATCGAAATTGGCCTGCAGGTCGTCGATGCTGCGCAAGTCCCAGCTCGTGTGTTTGATGACGACAGGGTCGGCCAGGTAGGCATACCAGGCGGGCGCGTCGCCGCGTTCCAGGCGGCGCAAGGTCACGAGGGGATGGGTGGAACAGGGCAAGTCAGCCGGTTTCATCGTTTGCTCATGGAATAATCAATCGACGGGGCAATCGGCGGCCAGCCAGGCGGCGAAATCATCGGCGACCCGCTCGAAATCCTCGCGCTGCATCGAGCCATGGCCCACCAGATACACGGCGCGCTCGGCGCCATCAAGCGCCAGCATGACGGCGCGCCCGCCGCTGTCGTCGCCGATGGTGAGGTAGCCGGGGCAGGATTGCTGCGTGTCATATGTTTCGTTGCGCTCCATCAAACTTTCTGCGCCGTACAGCAATACCTGCTCGCCCCGCATGCCCTCTTGCCAGTGCTGCAGAAAGCCCTTGTAGTACGCCGGCAAGGCGTGGCCCAGCCAGCGTTCCAGCGCGTCGATCGCTTGCCCGCTCACGCGGCGTCCTTGCGCCGCGCTTCCCACTCGCGCCGCAGCAAGCCGTACAGTGCCGAATCGCTGACGTGGCCGCCCACGATCCAGCGCTCCGGCAAAAAGCCTTCCTTATTAAAACCCTGGCGTTCGAGGGCGCTGGCCGAGCCGGCGTTGAGCGGGTCGATATCGGCTTCCAGGCGGTTCAGGTCGCGCTCGACGAAGGCGTACTCGATCAGCGCCGACAGCGCTTCGTGCATATAGCCACGGCCCCAGTGCGGACGCGCCAGCGCGTAGCCGATCTCGGCGCGGCGGTTCTGGCGGTGCACGGAAAACAGCGTGCAGCTGCCCACATATTCGCCCGTCGCCTGCAGTTCGATGGCGAAGCGGAAGAATTCTTCATTCTCGAAGGCGGCACTGTCCTCGGCGATCTGGCGCGCGGCGCGGCCGGCGTCATCCCAGGGCGGTTCGCTGAAATAGCGCATCACTTCGGGATCGGCATGCATGGCGAACAGGGCCGCCTCATCGGATGGCTGCGGCTTGCGCAGGATCAGGCGTTCGGTGGTGAGGATTTTCGTGTAAGCCATGCAACTCCAATCGAAGGTTCAAACGGACGATGCCTATTATTCCATGCAACTATAGTGATGTGGCAACTTTGCAAGCTTGCTTTTTAATGTAGTATGGCAATGTTTTATCATATCATTGATGCAACTTCATAATCCGCTTATGCACGCAGTAAAGAATATCCCCGACACCGACGCCCTCGCGGCGCAGCCCGAGGTCCTGGGCCGGCACAAGCGGCCGGTGACCGCCTGGGCCAGCATCGCCTTTTTCTGCATGTGCGCCATCTTGCTCGGCATGACGGTGTGGATCGTCTGGTCTTCGCGCGAAGTGCGCTTGCGCGAAGCGCGGACGACGACGGAAAACATGGCGCGCACCCTGGCCACGCAAGCGTACATGGAACTGGAAATTGCCGATGTGATGCTGGAAGATATTGCAGAACACGTCAGGAACGAAGGCAATAATGACCATACCGGCGAACGGCTGCAGTCGCATCTGCAACAGTTGTCGAAAAATATCGTGGAAATTGCCGGCGTCTTCATCTTCGACGGACAGGGAGAGCTGCTGGCCTCCTCCGGCACCAGGCAGGACGGCAACAATGCCGACCGCAAATACTTTATCTACCACCAGACGCATGCGCAGCTGGGCAGCCATATCAGTGCGCCCGTGCGCAGCAAATCAAGCGGGCAATGGGTATTGCCCGTTTCGCGCCGGGTCGAAGCAAAGGATGGCACGTTTGCCGGCGTGGTGCTCGTCACCCTGGGGCTGAACTCCTTCGAACGCATCTACGCCACGCTCAACCTGGGCAATACGGGCACGGCCTTCTTTGCCCTCGATGACGGCACCCTGATCTACCGGCGGCCATTCCAGCCCGAGGTGATCGGCATGGATATTTCCTCGGGCGCCATCTTGCAGGCCTACCGCAACCAAGGGCCCGTCGGCACGGCGATGATGACGGCGAAAGTGGACGAAATCGAACGGCTGTACAGCTATCGCCATCTGCAGCGCTTTCCCGTCATCGTGGCGGCGGGCTTGTCGAAGGACGACATTTTTGCCGAATGGCAATGGTTGAGCACGCAAATCGTGCTGGCCTCGCTGGCGGCGGGGGCGCTGCTGCTGTACCTGTTCCGCAAGCTGATGCGGCAAATTGCCATACGCGACCGTATCGAGGCCAGCCTGCGCCTGGCCAGCACGCAGTTGCAGCGCGCCAATGCGGACCTGGCGGCGCGGGCGTCGCAAGACGGCTTGACGGGGCTGGCCAACCGCCGCAGTTTCGATGAAACGCTGGCGCATGAACTCAATCGCGCCCAGCGCAGCGGGCATCCGGTGTCGTTGATCATGCTGGACGTGGATTTCTTTAAAAAATTTAACGACCAGTACGGTCATGTGGCCGGCGATGCTTGCCTGCAGGCCGTTGCCAGCGCCGTGGCGCGCAGCGTGGGCCGGGCCGAAGACCTGCCGGCGCGCTATGGCGGCGAAGAGTTTGCCGTGATCATGCCCGGCGCCAGCGCTGCGGGCGCGCTGGAAGTGGCCGAAGCCATCCGCTCGGCCGTCGAAGCGCTGCAAGTCCCCCACGCGGCCAGCGCGAACGGTGTCGTGACCGTCAGCCTGGGCGCGGCCACGCTCCAGCCCGACCAGGAGCGGCGCGCGGACAGCAGCGAGCTGATACGCCAGGCCGATGCCTTGCTGTACCAGTCGAAAAACAGCGGCCGCAACCGCGTCACCATCCATGCGCCAGCAACATAACATCGAGATTTTCCATGCAAAAAATTCATATCACCATGCCGCTTGCCCTCGGCGCACTGGCCGTCTGGCTGGGCTTGAGCATGGGCGGCCGCTGGCTGGAATCCGCCGGCTACGCCTTGCCGGGCGCAGCCGTCACCGGCCGTATCGGCCTGTCGTGGGCGCTGGCCGCCCTGTTCGCGCTGGCGCTGCTGCTGGCATCCAGCCGGCCCCGCGAAGCGGGCCTGAGCGCGCCGCATCCGTGGAAAAGCATGTGGCTGGTCTGGCCGCCCCTGCTGTATGCGTTGCTGATGCTGTTGCTGGCCTGGGCCGGCGGCTGGCCGCAGCCGCGCGTGCTGCTGATCGTCGCCTGCAATGCGGCACTGGTGGCCGTCTCGGAAGAGCTGATGTTCCGCGCCATCTTGCTGCAAGGCATGCTGGACCGCTACGCCGTCTGGCCCGCCGTCCTGATGTCCTCGGCGCTGTTCGGCCTGGCCCACACGGCCAACGGCCTGGCCTCGGGCGACGTCAGCGGCGCCCTGTGGCAAGCCGTCGCCGCCACCCTGCAGGGCATCGGCTACGCGGCCATCCGCCTGCGCACCCGTTCGATATGGCCCATGGTGCTCGTGCATGGACTGTGGGATTACGCGCTGGTGACGGCCACCTTGCCGCATCCGGCCGAGGACGGCGCATCGATCCTGCCGTACATCGCCCTGCTGGCCGTGCTGCCCCTGTGCCTGTACGGCGTCTACCTGCTGCGCCCCAGTCAGCGGGCTGGCATCTCTCAACTGCAAGTATAGGAACAGACATGGCGTTTTTTTCACGCGAGTACGAGGTATTCCTGCTGCTGGCCGCGCCCGATGCCATACCGCTATGGGATGCGGCGCAATGGACGCCGTTTGCCGCCAGCCTCGACGGCCTCGAGGCGCAGGCGCGGGGCAAGGCCGGCGTGCGCAGCCATCAGTACAATCCCAAGGGCAAGTCGATTCCCTTTGGCCGCCTGGGCTGGGACGCCAAATCGCACGCGAAGTGGACCCACACGCCAGCGACGACGGCAGCGCGCTTCATGAGCCTGGAAGCGTGGGCGCCCACCTGGACCGTCTGCGAAAAGGAAGACCAGGCGCCCGATGTATTCCTCGCCCTGGCCAATGAATCGCTGCTGGGTCTGGCAGGCAAAACCTTGCAGTTCAGCCAGCGCCTGGTGTGCGCCATCGCCACGGACATGGGCCCGGAAGCGGCCGCCACCTTGCGGCAAGCGCTGGCGCAACTGGCCACGCAGCAAGGTGCCGTCGTCTTCGCCCATACGCGCCGCCAGTGGGGCCGCGCCTCGTCGTACGCCGGTTTCACGGGTGCCGTCCAGGACATGCTGATCGGCGGCCTGTTCCAGGCCGACGACCCGCATGCGCGGCCGCTCGATGACGCCGCGTTCCAAGACGTGTGGAGCAAACTCGACATCCACCATGCATGAACGGACTCCCATGCCACGCCTGACCTGCGCCATCCTGCTGTGCTGGAGCATCCATGCGGGCGCCTTCGAACTGCGCGGCACCATCCGCAGCAACGGCGCGCCGCTGCCGCAAGCCATCAGCATCGTTGCCGAGCGCATGCACGGCGAGCCGCAGATACATGGCACGGTCGAAAATGGCCGCTACCGCATTGAGGTACCGGAAGGCAGCACACTGGCACTGCTGCTGCAATCGCCCGGCTGGGAAGCGGAGCCCAAGCTCATCTTCAGCGCGGCCACGGCCGGCGCGCTGGACTTCCTGCTGTATCCGGCGACCGTGCCCGAAGCGGCGCTGGCGCAGGAGTTGCTGGCCATGGAAAAGGAAGATGTGGCCGCGCGCACGGATTGGCCGGCGACCGGGTCCGATATGCAGGCACGGCAGCGCATGCGCGAGACGGATGCGAAGAACGAAGCGAGGCTGCGCCACATCATCGCCAGCAAGGGCTGGCCCACGCAAACGATGGTCGGCTACAAGGCGGCGGGCAGCGCCTGGCTGATCGCCCAGCATGGATCAAATGCCTTCCTCAAAAGCAGCCTGGTCCTGATGCGCGCAGCAGCGGCACGGGGGGAGATCACGCCCTCGAAGCTGGCACTGGCGATCGACCGCGACTTGAGCAATGACAATCTGCCGCAGCTGTACGGCAGCCAGTTCCAGACTGGCAGCGACGGCAAGAGCGCCGCCTTCCCCATCGACGATCCGCAGCGCCTGGAGCAGCGCCGCGCCAGCATGGGCATGGAACCCTATGCGCAGTACCGGCAATTGTTCGAGTAAAGACCAAGCATTGACAGCGCCATCCATCGCATGGCATTGTTGCTCCATGCAATCGCCATTCCCACCCCTGCCATCGATTATTGCCGCCATTTCAAACATGGTGGCTGGGCAGGAATAAGATTGCCCAAGCCGCCTGCAAGGCGGCTTTGATCTGCAACAAACAATCAAGACGTCTCGCAGGTTTTGTTTCCCCACCTGAGCGAGCGACCATGCAAACCACTTCCAGTACCCTAGTTACCCCCACCCTGCACCTCGTGTGCGGCAAGATTGCTTCCGGTAAATCTACCTTGACGGCCCGGCTGGCCAGCGCGCCGCATACGGTGCGCATCAGCGAAGACAGCCTGCTGGCGCAGCTGTATCCGGACCAGATCGCCAGCCTGGCCGACTACGTGGCCTGCGCGGCCCGGCTGCGCGCGGCCATCGCGCCTCTGGCCCTGCAGATGCTGCGGGCGGGCGTGTCCGTCGTGCTCGATTTCCCCGCAAATACGCCCGCCAGCCGGGCCTGGATGCGCGCACTGTTCCAGCAGGCGGGCGTGCCGCACGTGCTGCACTACCTCGACGTGACGGATGAGGAATGCAAGGCGCGCTTGCGCCAGCGCAATGCCAGCGGCTTGCACCCGTTTTCCACCAGCGACGCTGATTTTGACGCCATCACGCGCCACTTCGTGCCGCCGCAGGCGTCGGAAGGCTTTGATATCGTGCGGATTGCCGCCTAAAACGTCCCCGGCAGCAGGATTTTTTTATCTACCTGCTGCAAATCGCGCAAGCCGCAAAAGGCCATCGTCAGATCGAGTTCGTTGCGGATGATGTCCAGGCATTTGGTGACGCCCGGGCCGCCCATGGCGCCCAGGCCATATAAGAATGGGCGCCCGATGTACACGCCCTTGGCGCCCAGCGCCACGGCCTTGATCACGTCCTGGCCCGAGCGGATGCCGCCATCCATGTGCACTTCGATCTGGCTGCCGACGGCGTCGACGATGGCGGGCAAGGCTTCGATCGACGATTGCGCGCCGTCCAGCTGGCGCCCGCCGTGGTTCGAGACGATCAGCGCGTCGGCGCCGCTTTCCACTGCCAGGCGCGCGTCTTCCGGGTCCATGATGCCCTTGATGATGAGTTTGCCGCCCCAGCGCTGCTTGATCCATTCCACGTCCGCCCACGACAGGCTCAGGTCGAACTGCTGCTGCGTCCAGGCCGACAACGACGACATGTCCGACACGGACGTGGCGTGGCCGACGATGTTGCCGAAACCGCGGCGTTTCGTGCCCAGCATGCCCGCCACCCAGCGCGGCTTGGTGGCCATGTTGAGGATGTTCGGAATGGTCAGTTTCGGCGGCGCGGACAGGCCGTTGCGCAAGTCCTTGTGGCGCTGGCCCAGCACCTGCAAATCCAGGGTCAGCACGAGCGCGCCGCATTTCGCCGCCTTGGCGCGGTCGATCAGGCGGTTGATGAATTCGCGGTCTTTCATCACGTACAGCTGAAACCAGAACGGTTTGCTCGTGTTCGCCGCCACGTCCTCGATCGAGCAGATGCTCATGGTCGACAGGGTGAACGGCACGCCGAAGCGCTCGGCTGCCTGCGCCGCGAGGATTTCGCCATCCGCATGCTGCATGCCCGTCAAGCCCGTGGGCGACAGGGCCACCGGCATCGAGACGGCCTGGCCCACCATGGTCGAGGCCAGGCTGCGGTTTTCCAGGTTGACGGCCACGCGCTGGCGGAACTTGATCTTGGCGAAATCGCTGTTGTTGGCGCGGTACGTCGATTCCGTCCAGGAGCCGGAATCGGCGTAGTCGTAAAACATGCGCGGCACCCGTTTCTGGGCCAGCACGCGCAAGTCTTCGATGCAGGTGATGATACTCATGCGTTTCCTCGGTCGATGGCTAGTCGGACCATGATCGTGCATTTGGCCGCGCTTGTCTATCCGCCGGGCAAGACCAGCGCCTAAGGCGTGGCTTGCCAGTCGCGCGCGCCGAGGATCTGCTCGCCCAGCGCGGTCAGGCGCGCCTGCGGGTAGCGCAGCTTTTCCTTTTCCTCGGGGTCGCCGGGAAACGCGTAGCCCTGCGGCGCGCTGCGCTCGCGCCAGCTTTGCACGCGCCAGTCGCGCAGACTTTGATTGTCTTCCTGGGCGGGCGTAAAGGAAATGTATTGCGCCAGGCGCACCTGGTCCGTCGACGTGTTCGGGCGGATGCCATGCGCCAGCAGGCTGTTGAAGATCAACAATTCCCCCTTCTTCATGGCGATGAATTCCATCGGGTACGGCACCGTCGCCAGGTCCGGCTGCCACGGGTTGCGGTCTTGCGGCACCGTCTTGCGCCATGCGAGCAAGTTGTTGAACAGTTCCGGATAGCATTGGAAACCGCCGCTCTCGGGCGAGGTGTCGGACAGGGCCAGCACGCCCTGCACGTTGACGGGCAGCGGGTCGAGCGTGGTGTCCGCATCCCAGTGGATGAAGCCGCCAAACTTGCGCTTGCCATGGTTCGGCGTGTTCAGGTTGGCGCGGTCGATGGTCACCCACAAATCCTGGCGGTCCCAGATATCGACGAAGGCGTCGTAGACGCGCTGGGTCTGGCGGTTATCCCACAGGGTCTGGTTGTGATAGGCCTCGACCATGCCGGAACCGTTGAGTTCCTTCATCGCGTGGTCGCGCAGCTGGTCCCGGTTCCAGGTGGAGGGATCGTGCTGGTCGAGTCCCTGGAATTCCCACAGGAAATCTGTCGTGCGCCGAACCTGCTCGGGCGACACGGCATCCTTGACGATGACATAACCGTAGGTTTGCCAGTGCAGGAAATCGCTGTCGGACAGCACGCGCAAGGGCAGCTGTTTGCGGATATCGCGCAACTGGGTCTGTTCCGTGTAGGCCACGGACGGGTTGCCGGGACGGTCTTCGCCGTATTGGTATGGGTTCTGCATCGCTGTCTCCTGTGTGGGTGTGAGACAGATTGTGCGATGACGCGGCCAGTTGAAATGCGCGCCGAGCGGCCAATACTGATACTATCCTGACCATTCATATCCATAAAACGTCACAATGACGCCTTTATTCGAACAAGTCACGATTCCGGCGGGCCATTCCTGGGGCTTGCTGTGGCGCGAACTCGATGCCATTCCCTTCATCTGGCACTACCACCCGCAGTTCGAGCTGACCCTGACGGTGAATGCGCGGGGACAGCGCTACATCGGCGACCACCTGGGCGACTTCGAACCGGGCGACCTGGTGCTGCTGGGACCGAATTTGCCGCACACGTGGTCGGCCAGCGAGCGCATCGACAGCAGCCAGCCGATGCTGGCCGTCGTCGTGTGGTTTTCATTGGAGTGGCTGGAACGGCTGGCGGCCTGCTTTCCGGAGTTGCACAGCTTGCGGCAGCTGGCGGCCCGCGCCGGGCCTGCCCTGCATTTTTCGCCGCGGACGAGCGCGCGCTGCGCCGTTCAGCTGCTGCGGCTGAACGCCCTGCCCGTGCCGCAGCGCCTGCCGCTGCTGCTCGACGTGCTGCTGGACCTGGCGGGCGATACGGGCGCGCGGCCGCTGGCCTCGACGGCGCAGGCGCCGCTGCCCGATGGCCAGCACAAGCGCATGGCCGGCGTGTTCGATTTCATGCACGCACATTTCCGGGAAGAAATCGCGCTGGAAACCCTGGCGCAGCGGGCGGCCCTGTCGCTGGGCGCGTTTCACCGCTGTTTCAGGCGCCACGCGCATTGCACGCCGGGCGAGTACCTGGCGCGGCTGCGCATCGGCCGCGCCTGCCAACAGCTGATCGAAAGCGAGCTGGCCATCGCCGTCATCGCGCAAGAGGCGGGCTACCGCAACCTCGCGCATTTCAACCGCCAGTTCCGCGCCGCCAAGCACGTCACGCCGCGCGCGTTTCGCCTGCAGTACAGGCGCGGCGCCAAAGGCCTATCGTAAATCCGTTCGGAAACGAAAAAGGGGATCAGATTTTACAATCTGACCCCCGATATTCTGGTGCGGCTGGCAGGAATTGAACCCACGACCCCTTGGTTCGTAGCCAAGTACTCTATCCAGCTGAGCTACA
>NZ_JBWKUN010000002.1:121843-246811 GCF_059420865.1 Janthinobacterium sp. GW821-FHT03C10
TGGTGCGGCTGGCAGGAATTGAACCCACGACCCCTTGGTTCGTAGCCAAGTACTCTATCCAGCTGAGCTACAGCCGCGCAGGCAAACATTATAGCGTATTCATTTCGCTTTGAAAAGTTCGATTTTTCAATCGCTTAGCTGATTTTGCAGAATACCGCCCCGCATGACCGACTACCTTTTCACTGCCAAAAAGCTCACGCCTTTTTATCGGTGGACACTTCTGCTTTCGCAGCGGCGCCCAGCGAATCGAGAAGTTGCTGTCTCGAAAGAAGCGGGATTATAGGGACTGCTTTCCAGCCTGTCCAGTGCTATCTGCAGGCGGCGCGCAAGCGTGCGGTGGCGCCGCGCCGCTTGGGGCTACAATACCAGCCAGACAGGGGCGCTTGTGCCTCCCCTAATTCATGACCGCGGGCATTTACATCATGACCCATTTAACTGAGCTTAGCGGCGGCCCGGCGGGGCAAGGGCCCGTGCGGCAGACCCACTGTTGCAGGATTTCCGATGGCCAAGCATGACCGCGAGCAAGACCTGCTTCCCCCATCAGCGCCGCTGAGCCTCTCCGACGAGCGCCTGGCCAACTTGCTGGAAGGCATTACCGACGGCTTCTGCCTGCTCGACCGCGACTGGACCATCCGCTACCTCAATACGCGCGGCGCCGACATGCTGGCGCCGCAGCACGCGCCTGGCGCCAGCCTGGCGGGCAAGAACCTGTGGCAAGCCTGCCCCGACCTGCCGGGCACGGAACTGGAAACGCAGTACCGGCGCGCCATGGCGCAGCAGCACAGCTGCAGTTTCGAACTGCTGTATCCGCCGCTGGGGCGCTGGCTGGAAGTGCGCATCTTCCCGTCCAGCGACGGCTTGAGCACGTATATCCAGGACATCAGCCAGCGCAAGGCGGCCGAGGACAGCCTGCGCCAGAGCGAGGAAGACTTGCGCGCGCTGGCCAATTCCATCCCGCAACTGGCCTGGATCGCCAGCTTCGACGGCACCATTGCGTGGTACAACCAGCGCTGGCACGACTACACGGGCACCAGCGCCGAGCAGATGGCGGGCGACGGCTGGAGCATCGCCTACGACGCGCAGCATTTGCCTTCCATGCTGCAAGCCTGGAAGGCCGCCTTGCGCGATGGCAGGCCCTTCGAAATGGAATTTCCCATCCGTGGCGCCGACGGCCAGTACCGCTGGTTCCTGACGCGCGCCAATCCCGTGCGCGACCGGGGCGGCCAGCTGCTGCGCTGGTTTGGCACGAGCACCGATGTCGACCAGGTCAAGCGGGCGCAGGAAGCCTTGCGCGACGAGACGCGCGTGCTCGAGTTGCTCAACAATACGGGCGCGGCCCTGGCCGGCACCCTCGACTTGCCGGCCCTGCTGCAGGAAACCGTCGACGCGGCCACGCGCATCAGCGGCGCGCGCTTCGGCGCCTTGTATTACGACGATGCGGGCGATGTCCACGACGATCCCGACGCCCTGCCCGCGGCGCGCGCCGTCAACAACGTCAGCCTGCGCCAGGCCGACGCCATTGCCACGGAACTGCGCCAGGGAGCGGCCATGCGCCAGAACGACTTGCTGGCCGCACCCGACGCCAGCGACGGTGGCGCGCCGCCCCTGCGCAGCTGCCTGAGCCTGCCCGTCAGTTCGCGCTCGGGCCTGCTGCTGGGGCGCTTGCTGCTGGGCCATCCGCAGGCGGGCATGTTCAGCGCGCGCAGCGAACGCATCGTCTCGGCCATCGCGGCCCAGGCCGCCGTCGCGCTCGACAATACGCGCCTGTACGCGGCCGCCACGCGCGCCGCCGAAGAGCGCAAGGTGCTGCTCGACAGCGAACGCGAGGCGCGCGCCGAGGCCGAGCGCACGAACCAGCTGAAAGACGATTTTCTCGCCACCCTGTCGCACGAACTGCGCACGCCGCTGTCGGCCATCCTCGGCTGGGCCCAGGTGCTGCGGCGCGGCACGCGCGACCAGGCCGACCTGCACCGCGGCCTGCAAAGCATCGAACGCAATGCGCGCGCGCAGGCGCAACTGATCGAAGACTTGCTCGACATGAGCCGCATCACCTCCGGCAAGGTGCTGCTGGACCTGCAAACCATCGTGCCCGCCAGCATCATCGCCTCGGCCATCGAAACCCTGCGCCCGGCGGCCGACGCCAAGCACATCGCCATTCACAGCAGCATCGCCAGCGATGCGGGCAGGATCACGGGCGACCCCAGCCGTATCCAGCAAGTGATCTGGAACCTGCTGTCGAATGCCTTGAAATTCACGCCGCAAGGGGGACGGGTCGAGATCGGCGCGCGCCGCGAAGCTACCCGCCTGGCCATCACGGTGAGCGACAACGGCGTCGGCATCAAGAAGGATTTCCTGCCGCACGTGTTCGACCGCTTCCGCCAGGCCGACGCCTCCACCACGCGCCGGCATGGCGGCCTGGGCCTGGGGCTGGCCATCGTCAAGCACCTGGTGGAGCAGCATGGCGGCACGGTCGCGGTCAGCAGCGCCGGCGACATGCAGGGCGCCAGCTTTACCGTGCGCCTGCCCCTGGGGACGCGGGCCGCGCCGGCGCGCCTGGAGGCCGGCGCCCCGTCCGCCAGCCATGACTTGCGCGGCGTCACGGTGCTGCTGGTCGATGACGAAGCCGATGCGCGCGAACTGACGGCGCGCATCCTGCGCGACAGCCACGCCGAAGTGCATGACGCCGGCAGCGTGGCGCAAGCGCTGCAACTGCTGGACCAGGTGCGCCCGCACGTGCTGGTCAGCGACATCGGCATGCCCGACGCCGACGGTTTCGACTTGCTGGCGCACATCCGCGCGCACGCTTCCCCCGACGCGGCCCGCCTGCCGGCGCTGGCCCTGACGGCGTTCGCGCAACCGCAGGACCGCCAGCGGGCGCTGGCCAGCGGCTTCCAGGCCTGGGTCTCGAAACCGCTCGACCCGGCCGAACTGCTGGCGGCCGTGGCGCAACTGGCCGCGCCGCGCGCGAGCGCCCTGCCCCCTGAACAGGACGACACAACACCGCCCTAAAAAGATGATGCAAAGAAATACATAGTGCAATACAAAATGACTATTTTCATGGGTTAGCCTTCCTACTTTCAGACGCGGCACTGTCCTACAAGCAACTAAGCCGAAGTTTGCTACACTGAAATGCAGAAGCACACCTGCACGGCAGGCTGGAGACGGCGGCCCTGGCCGGCGAGAACGTGAAAAGCGAGCTCAAGCGCTGTTGTGCGCCCTATCTTGTTGCAAGGCGCTACTATCTTTCCCACCGCCGTCAGCCCAGCATCTGCGGTGGAAGCCAGCGTTGCATAGACCGTATAACCGAGACCTTACATGCCCAGCCAAGATGAGATTTTGAAAGCCAAAATTTTGGTCGTCGACGATTCACCCGACAATGTTGACCTGATGCTGGAAATCCTGCGCGATGCCGGCTACACCAATGTCACGGCCACCATGCGTCCGGCCCAGGTCTGCCCCCTGCACCGGGAGCATTGCTACGACCTGATCTTGCTGGATCTGCAGATGCCGGAACTGAATGGTTTCCAGGTCATGAAAGGCTTGAAGGAAATCGAGCATGGCGGCTACCTGCCCGTGCTGGCCTTGACGGCGCAACCGAGTTTCAAGATCGCCGCCCTGGAAGCCGGGGCGCGCGACTTCATCAGCAAGCCCTTCGACCTGATGGAAGTGCACAAGCGCATCCACAACATGCTGGAAGTGCGCCTGCTGTACAAGGAACTGGCGCAATACAGCAAGCAGCAGCAGGAACTGGCGCTGCACGATCCGCTGACGGGCTTGCCGAACCGGCGCCTGCTGGAAGACCGCATCGAGCATACCCTGCAGCAATCGGCCCGCAGCCGCGGCAAGTCCGCCATCCTGTACCTGGACCTGGATGGCTTCAAGGCCATCAACGACAGTTACGGCCACGGCTATGGCGATGAAATCCTGAAAATGGTGGCGGCCCGCCTGGTGGGCGCCTCGCGCAAGGAAGACACGGTGGCGCGCATCGGCGGCGACGAATTCGTCATCGTGCTGGGCAACCTGGCCGGCAAGGGCGATGCGCGCGAACCGGCCGCCAAGCTGATCGAAGTCATTTCCGAGCCGTATTTCATCAACGACCTGACCCTGCGCCTGTCGACCAGCATCGGCATCGCCATCTACCCGGACGACGCCAGCACCGTCGAATCGCTGCTGGGCGCGGCCGACACGGCCCTGTACGAAGCCAAGCGCGCCGGCAAGAACCGCTTTTGCTGCACGCCCCACGAGGTGATCGCCGCGCAGGTGAACATGCAGAAAAGCAGCATCCCCTCGATCGCCTGAGCCTACTTTCCGCGCGGCACGTAAAAAACCCGGCAAGCCACGTTGATGGCTTGCCGGTTTTTTCATGGCCAGGATGCTTTATTTCTTGCCAGCCGTCACTTTATGCTGGCCCGCGTGCTGGTGGTCCGTTTGCGCATCGACGGTTTCCGGCGGCACTTCGATGCGCGTGATGCCGGCATCGACGGAGATCGGGTCGCTGGCGGGGAAGGTCATTTCCACGGCGTCGTCCAGCAACTCTTCCTTGGCCCGCTCTTCGCCGCTCATGCCCTCTTCATCGGCCAGGATGGCCAGCGCGCTGGCCCACTTGACGAAATTGAGGTTGGACAATTCGCGTACGGTGGTCACGCCAAACGCTTGCTGCAAGGCCTTGGCATCCTTCGCGCTGACGCCGCGCAAGGCGCTGATGGGGGCGTTGACGATGTCGCGGAAGCTTTTGTCGAGGTATTCCTTGTCGACGATGGTTTCGATATTCATGGCATGTCCTTTCGTTTCGGTAATCGGGCCTGTGCTGCGCCCTGCGCCGCGGGGCGGCTATGCTGCATGGAGAAAATGCACACCCTCACTATGGCAGCGTGCAGCGCCCCGGTATGTGCGCAGCCGTACGCAACGGCGGGAACGATGCCCCTTGGCACCAAGAATAATATTGCCTATGATATAAAAGTGATGTGAGGAGATTAAAATTGCCGAAAAGACAGAAATTTTCCATCCATGCGCCCCGCGATGAAATCCTCATGTATGATCCACAACTTGAATTTGGTCCACCTTTCACCATTCACGGGGCGCTATGTCCGCACAAACAGATCCGAACAAGGAAGCGGCCCAGGCCGATGCGGAACGCGCCGCCGATCTCAGCGAGTTGCTGGGTCACGTCAACACCAGCTGGGACAATGAACGGCGCGCCCTGTCGCGCCAGCTGCACGACAGCCTCGGCTCGTCGCTGACGGCGCTGACCATGCACCTGTCGCTGCTGACGCAAAAAATGCCGCAGGAAGCGGCCTTGCTCGACCGCGCCGCGACCATGAAGCAATTGCTGCTGAACGTGATCGAGACCAACCGGCAAATGCAGATGAAGCTGTGGAACGACAAGCTGGAGTTTCTCGGTGTCAATGTGGCGCTGGGCGAGCTGGCCGCGCAATTTGCGGAACAGCACAAGATCACCGTGCGCTGCAGCCTGCCCGAAGATGAGTTGATTTGCCCGCGCAACGTGGGCGTGGCCCTGCTGCGCACCCTGGAAGAGGCGCTCGGCAACATCGCCGCGCACGCCCATGCCACGCAGGTGGACATCATCATCGACGACAATGACGAGGCGCTGATGATGACCGTCAAGGATAACGGCAGCGGCTTGCCGGCCAGCGGCACCGTCGAAATGAGCAAGCACGGCCTGCGCTCCGTACGCGAGCGCGTGCATTACCTCGGTGGCAGCCTGAGCCTGGCGAGCAATCCCCAGGGCGGCACGGCCCTGACCGCCGTCTTGCCGCGCATTAGCCCGAAAGAATAATCCTTGCCAGGCCGCATCGGGCCGGAACACCGCCGGGCGCCCTGATCCGCTGAACGACACAACGACAGGAGACCGCATGCAACGACTGATCCCCACCGTGCTGGCAGCGCTGCTGGCCATGGGCGCCGCCCAGGCCGCCGACAAGACCGTGCCGCCGCCGGAAACCGTGGACAAGCTGGCATGGCTGGCCGGCTGCTGGAACGTCGACGGCGCCGAGCCCGGCTCTGGAGAACAATGGAGCACGGCCGCCGGCGGCACCATCCTCGGCACCAGCCGCACCGTCAAGGGCGGCAAGACGACGGCCTTTGAATTCGTGCAGATCCGCCTCACCGACCCGGGCCAGCTGGCCTACATCGTGCAGCCGTCGGGCCAGCCGCCCGTGATCTTCAACCTGCTGCGCCAGGACAAGCCGAATGAATTCATCTTCGCCAACCTCGACAATGACTTCCCAAGCCGCATCGTCTACCGCCAGGACAGCGAGCGCATCTTGCACGCCAGCATCACCGGCACCTTGAAGGGCAAGCTCACCACCATCGCCTTCCCCATGACGCGGGGCCGCTGCGACGCGGTGCCCGTTACGCGCAGCAAATAAAAAGGGGCCTTGCGGCCCCTTTTTGCTCTGACATCAGCCAAGTTAATGCAACTTGACCTGCGGCGTGCTGCGCTTGATCAGGAAACGGCCCATGGCCATGACGGCCGTGCGCACGCTGCCCAGTACGGCGTTGTGGTGCATCAGGTGCAGGCTGACATACATCATGCGCGCGATAAAGCCTTCCACGAACCAGCTCAGGCCCTTCAGGGAACCCATCAGGGTGCCCACCGAGGTGGTGCGGCCAAACGAGACGAGCGAACCGTAATCGAGGTATTCGTACGGCTTGGTTTGCGGCGGCTTGCCCTTCGCCTGCAGCAGGAACGTTTTCAGCAGGTAATCGGCTTGCTGGTGGGCCGCCTGGGCGCGCGGCGGCACCAGCTTGCCGTCGGGCCCCATGCAGGCGGCGCAGTCGCCCAGCGCGAAGATATTCGCATGGCCCTGCACGTTGAGCATGCCCGTCACTTCCAGCTGGCCGGCGCGGTTGGTCGGCAAGCCCAGGGTAGCCAGGAATTCCGGCGCGCGGATGCCGGCGGCCCACACGCAGATGTCGGCCGCATAGCTGGTGCCGCTGGCCACCGTCACCTTGTCGGGGTCGATGGACGTCACGCGCGTATCGGTCACCACGGTGATGCCGTGCTGGTGCAGCAGTTTCGAGGCGGCGATGGAGACGCGCTCGGGCAGCGGCGCCAGGATGCGCGGCGCCCCTTCCAGCAGGGTGATGCGCACATCCTTGATGGCGTTGAGATTCTGAAAGCCATAGGCGGCATACACGCCGCTCGCTTCGCGCAATTCGGCCGCCAGTTCCACGCCTGTGGCGCCGCCGCCGATGATGACGATGTCGACACCGGGATGGCCCGCGTCGCCCTGGCGCTGCTCGGCCATGGCCAGCAGCTTCAACAGGGTCAGACGGAAACGTTCCGCGTCTTCCGTGGCGTTCAGGGAAATCGTGTTTTCCTTGGCGCCGGGCACGCCGAAGTAATTCGAGGTGCTGCCCACGGCCAGCACCAGCTGGTCGTAGCTGACCTGGCGCTGCGGCAAGAGCTGTTCATCCTTGTCGGTGGCGATGGCGCCCACCGTCAGGCTGTTCGAAGCGGCATCGAGCGCGGTCAGGGGGCCATAGACATAGGTAAAACCATTGTCATGCGCCAGCATCTGGTACGACAGGCCCTCCTGGTGAATATCCAGGGTGCCGGCCGCCACTTCATGCAGCGACGGCTTCCAGATATGGTACAGGCGGCTATCGACCAGGGTCACCTGGCCGGGGCCGAGCTTGCGGCTGAGTTTGCAGGCCAGCTCCAGGCCGCCTGCACCTCCTCCTACGATTACGATTTTACTGTGCAAAAATCCTCCTGCGTGTTAATCCCTGTGCCCGTTACCGTTACCACGGCCGTTGCCATTGCCGTTGCCATTGCCGTTGCCATGGCCTTTGCCCGGCTTGTTGTCATGCTTGTCATAGTGCTTGTCATGCTTGTCGTCATGACGGCCGCGGTCGCCGTAATCAGGACGGCCATGATCGCCATGTTGCTGGCGGTAACGGGGCACATACTGGTTGTTATACCAACTATCTTGGACGAAATATACCTCTTGGTTACAGGCATTATACTTGCGGCAGTGCTTGGACCAGTTTTTCGCATGACCGGGCGGCACGCGCAAATAGATGGGACGGGCCGAATAGTATTGCGGGCGCTGCACGATGACGGGCTGGGCATAGATCAATTGCGGCGCGGGATAGTCGCCTATGTCGAGGCGTCCGTAAAAGCCCGGCTGGCCGACGGTGACGGAGACGCCGACCTGGGCGACGGCGGCGGTAGCTGCCGACAGCAGGACGGCGGCGAGAATGAGGGTTTTCATGAGGACACTCCTTTTATCAGTTATGTCCCAATTGTAGACCTTGTGCGACCAACTGTTTGTTCGCAAGGACACATAAGGTACGCCGTGGCAAACTCACCACAGCTTGCCCAAAGGCACGACCAAGCCGCTGAACAGCGACCAGTCCGGCGACGCCGCCGTCAAGCCGCGCGCCATGCCGAAATCGATGGCCAGCCGTGGCGTGGGACTGTAGGTGGCGGCCAGCAACAATTGCGCCGTGGCCGTTGCCCCGCGCAGGCGCGTGCCAGACACTTCCGCCGTGGCGCCCCAGCGCTCGCTGACGGGCGTGGAAAAGGAGGCCGCCCAGCCCGTTTGCACGCTGCCCGTGCCAGGGCCGGATGCGCCCAGGCGCGTGGCGTTCAGATTGGCGTCCACGTGCACGGCGCCCAGGTCGCGGCTAAGAATGCCGTTCAGTGAGAGATCGCTCTTGCCGCTGCCGATGCTGTCCTTGGCCGTGGGCAACTTCCAGCCCAGTTCCAGGCCCAGCGCCGTGGCGCCATCGAGCAAAAAGGCGCGCTTGAGCACCACCGTGGTGTCGCCCACGCCAGTGTCGCGCCGGCCCGTGCCGTCGCGCGCGCGCACGAAGCCCTCGCCTTCGAGCAACACGCCCCATGCGGGCGTGAACGCCAGCTTGAAGGTGTACGGCAGGCTGGCGCGGCGCGTGTCGTCCGTTTTCGACAGCAGGCCGCCCGCCTCGAATTCCAGCTGGCCCGGCACGGGCAGCTGGGCGGGACTGGCGACGGAAGGCCGGTAAGGCAGGACGGGATCGCCCTGCTGCGCCTGCGCCACAGGCGCCAGGGACAGCAGAGATAAGCAAAGCAAGCGGGGAGACGGCATGAAAGACCCGGAAGTGGCAAACGCGCAATAGCGACAGCCTACCACCGCCGCGCCGATTGCGCCCGAGCCAGCCGCTGTCAGGCCAGGCGCCGCACGTCCTGCCGGGCGGGCGGCACTGGCCGGCGCAGCGGCGTGACGTTGCTCGATGCCGGCACGGCGATGCGTTCGGCCTGGGCATGCAGGCGGAATACGCCCACGAGTTCCGTCAGGGTCTGCGCCTGGTCTTGCAGCGATTCGGCGGCCGCCGCCGCCTCTTCCACCAGGGCCGCATTCTGCTGCGTCACCTGGTCCATTTGCAGCACGGCCTGGTTGACTTGCTCGATGCCGGCGCTTTGCTCCGCGCTGGCGGCCGTGATTTCCTGCATGATGTCGGCCACCTGGCGCACGCTGGCGACCACTTCATCCATCGTCCTGCCCGCGTCATGCACGAGTTTGGAGCCGATTTCGACCTGTTCGACGGAGTCGCCGATCAGGGTCTTGATTTCCTTGGCGGCACTGGCCGAACGCTGAGCCAGGCTGCGCACTTCGGATGCCACGACGGCAAATCCCCGCCCTTCCTCGCCCGCCCGGGCCGCTTCCACGGCCGCGTTCAAGGCCAGGATATTCGTCTGGAAGGCGATGCCGTCGATGACGCTGATGATGTCGACGATCTTGCGCGACGACGCGTTGATCGATTCCATGGTCTGCACCACCTGCCCCACGACGGCGCCGCCCTTGCCGGCCACATCGGACGCGGCGCCGGCCAGCGCATTGGCCTGGCGCGCGTTGTCCGCGTTCTGCCGCACGGCCGACGTCAGCTGTTCCATCGAGGACGCCGTTTCTTCCAGCGAACTGGCCTGCTCTTCCGTGCGCGACGACAGGTCGAGGTTGCCCTGGGCGATTTCGCTGGAGGCCGTATTGATGGTGTCCGTGCCCGAGCGCACCTGACTGACGATGCCCACCAGCTTGTCGCGCATGGCTTTCATGGCGAACAGCAGGCTGGTGCTGTCATGGCTGGCCGTGCGGATATCGATGGTGAGGTCGCCCTCGGCGATGGCGCCGGCGATCCTGACGGCGTACGCCGGCTCGCCGCCGAGCTGCCGCGTCAGTCCGCGCGTGATCAGCGCCCCCAGCGCCAGGCCGGCCGCCATGCTGCCCAGCACCAGCGCGATCATGAAGCTGCGGCTGGCCTGGTACACGCCCGATGCCTGCTCGGAAGCCGCCTTGGCGCGCTCTTCCTTCTGCAGCGAAAGTTTATCCAGCATACCGTCGAGTTCATCGGCATGCAGGCGCGTCTTGTTGAGCAGTTCGACCAGTTGCGCGCTGCGCTGGGCCAGCGGCTCGGCCGCCGCCAGGGCCAGCGCCTGCTGCATGGTGGCAATGTACTCGGCTTCGACAGCGGCGAAGCGGGCAAACAGTTCCTTGGCGGCCGGCGTGACGAACAGCGGCTGGGCCTTGGCCAGGTAGCTTTTATTTAACTCGAGGAATTTGGCGATGTCGGCCTGGCGCGTGGCGCGCTCTTCGGCGGTGCTGGCCAGCAAGAAGTTACTGCGCGCGCGGCCCACCTTGATCAGGGCGATGTTGGCTTCCTTGATGTACGACAGCCCCAGCAGTTCATGGTTGTACATCTGCCCCGCCATGGTATCGATCTTGCCCATGTTGAAGATGCCGATGCCGGCCACGATGGCCCCCATCAGCGCAACGCAAAAAAAAGCCGCCAGCAAGCGCGTTCCCACCCTCATCCGGTTCAACATGATTTCCCCCATAGACTGGCCGACACTCGATGCAACTGGAGCGTACCGACTTGAATATAAAGAAAAATCGCTGAAAAAAATCCTCGGATTGTCACTAAACAACAATTCCTTGATTTATAGCAACATGCAAGACGGCTTGCCATGCTAGGCAAGCCGCCGGGTCTATCCGCGCCTGCCGGGCATCAATGCCCGCCGTGCGCCGCTGGCTTGCGCACCGTCATCTCCACGCCGCCCTTGGCCGGCGGCTTGCCCGCGCCCTGGCCGCGCACGGGTTCCGGCAAGGCGCCCGTCCACTCGTACGCCACGCTGCCGGCCGGGTGCTTGTACCAGCCCGGGTCGCGGTAATCGCCGGGTTTCTGGTCCTTGCGCACCTTCACCGTGGTAAACATGCCACCCATGCCGATGGCGCCGAAGGGGCCGTCGCCGGCCATCATGGGCAAGGTATTGTCAGGAATCGGCATCTGCATCTCGCCCATGTCGGCCATGCCACGCTCGCCCATCACCATGTAGCCGGGCACGAGCTGGTTGACCTTCGCCGCCACGCCCTGGTGGTCGACGCCGATCATGGTGGGCACGTCATGCCCCATGGCATTCATCGTGTGGTGCGACTTGTGGCAGTGGAAAGCCCAGTCGCCCAGGTCCGTGGCCGTGAATTCCACGGCGCGCATCTGGCCCACGGCGATATCGGTCGTCACTTCGGGCCAGCGCGATTCGGGGCGTGTCCAGCCGCCATCCGTGCCCGTCACCTCGAATTCATGCCCATGCATGTGGATCGGGTGGTTGGTCATGGTCAGATTGCCCACGCGCACGCGCACCTTGTCGCCCTGACGCACGACCATGGGGTCGATGCCGGGGAAGACGCGGCTGTTGAAGGTGAACAAATTAAAATCCGTCATGGTCATGATCTTCGGCGTGTAGCTGCCGGGATCGATGTCGTAGTTGCTGAGCAAGAAGACGAAATCGCGGTCCACCTTCATGACATTCGGGTCTTTCGGGTGCGTGACCCAGAAACCCATCATGCCCATGGCCATCTGCGTCATTTCGTCCGCATGCGGGTGGTACATAAAGGTGCCGGGCCGCTTGGCGACGAATTCATAGACGAAAGTCTTGCCGGGAGGAATGCCCGGCTGGGTCAGGCCCGTGACGCCATCCATGCCGTTCGGCAAGCGTTGGCCATGCCAGTGCACGCTCGTGTGTTCCGGCAACTTGTTGGTGACAAAGATGCGCACCCGGTCGCCCTCCACCACTTCGATGGTGGGACCGGGCGACTGGCCGTTGTAGCCCCACAGGTTCGCTTGCATGCCGGGCGCCAGTTCGCGCACGACGGGTTCGGCCACCAGGTGGAATTCCTTGACGTTGTTGTTCATGCGCCAGGGCAAGGACCAGCCATTCAGGGTGACGACGGGGTTGTACGGGCGTCCGTTCGGCGGAGGTGGCGGCGCCTTGGTGTCCGCGCCGGCCATGCTGACGGCTTCCGGCAGGGACGCCGCACCCACGCGGCTGACCGCTGCCGCACTCAGGGCGACGGCGCCCGCATTCATGAAAAAGTTTCTACGTGTAATCATCATTATTCCTTTGCCGCAGTTGCCACACCTGGGCCGCTGCCATTGATGGCCGATTGCAATTCAGTTTGGGCGATCCAGAAATCGCGCTGGGTCTCGATGGCGCTGTTCACGCTGGCAACCTGCTCGCGCGCGTCGGCCAGCAGCTCGAAGACGCTGGCCAGCATGCCGTTGTAACGCAGCAATACTTCATGCGAGATCGTCTTGCGCAGCGGCACAACCTCATCGCGGTAGTGGCGCGCCAGGTCGTAGGCCGTGCGGTAGCTCGAATACGCCTCGCGCACCTCCGAGCGGGCCCGCACCGCCGTGCCCGCCGTGCGCTGCAGCGACTGCTCGTACAAGGCTTGCGCCTTGGCGTTGCGCGCGGCGCCCCAGTCGAACAGGGGCAGTTCCAGCGATACCTCATAGCCGTTTTCGCGCGGCGCCTCGCTGCTGCTCTTGTTGGTGTAGCCCACGTCGAGCACGTTGATGAATCCCGTCACCTTGGACAGGCCCAGCGCGTCCGCCGTCGCATGGACGTCGAGTTTCGCTCTTTGCACGTCGAGCCGCTGCTCCATCGCCTGCGCCTCGATATTGCCGGCCTCCGCCGCCCGGGCCGGCAAGTCTGGCAGGCGCGACGGCAAAGTAAAGCTGGTCTGCTTGCCCCACAAACCCAGCAAGCGCGTCAGGTGCTCGCGCGTGGCGCTGGCCTGGTGGCGCGCGCGGGCCAGGTCGCTGACGGCGTCCGCATAAAACACTTGCTGGCGCGCCTGGTCGAGGCGGCTCCAGTTGCCCGCCTGCCGCAGGCGCGTGGCCAGTTCGGCGCCCGCCTCGGCCGACAGCAGCGCGCGCTGCATGAATGCTTCCGTCTGCACGGCGGCCACGGCATTGAAATAGGCGCGACGCGTGTCAGCGGCCAGCTGCACGGCGCTGCTGGCCGCCTGCAGCTTGGCTTGCTCGAAACGGCCCCGCTCGATCTTCACGCGCATCGGCATGGTCAGCAGTCCCGCCAGGTCGAAGCTGACACCCCGGTCGATTTCATTGCCGTGGCTGCCGTGCGAGCGGCCGAACGACAGGCCGGGATTGCGCAAGCGCCCCGCCTGCACCAGGTCCGATTCGGACGCGCCCAGTTCGGCCAGCGCCACCTTCATGCCGCGGTTGTTCATCAGGGCGATGCGCACGGCGCTGTCGGCGTCCAGGGGCTGAGCCAGCAGGGAGGCCAGTTTTTCTTCGCCGCCCTTGTCCGTCAATGCCGCCGGGGCGCCCGTGCGGGCGTCGGCTAGCGCGGACACGGCCTGCATGCCGCCATCGGGGCTGAAGCTGGCGCAGCCGCTGAGCAGCAAGACGGCCGCCAGGGCCAGCGGCGTGAGGCAAGTTGATTTTGTGAAACGTGCCATCTCAGTGTCCTTCATGCTGGTGTTGCGGGGCGGGCTGGGCGGCCGGCTTGGCATCGGGCTTCTCCATCGGCATGGTGTGCCCGTTCATCTTGTGGCCGTCCATCTTGTGGCCGTCCATCTTGTGACCTTCCATCTTCATCATGCCCATGTGGCCGCCGGCCTTGCCGACTTTCTCGTTGACGGCGCGCCAGGTCTGGTCGGGCGTAGCGTCCTCCTCGGCGGCGGGACGGTAGCCGGCGAAGGCGGAGCGATAGGTGGGGGCCGGCACGGGCGCTTGCGCCTCTTGCGGGGCGGACGGAGGCCGGGACTGCGCGGCGGCGACCAGCGGCAGCGAGGCAAGCACAACGCCGGCGGCCAGCGCGAGGCTGAATAATTGCTTCATGGTATTCCTTGAATGACAGGGTATGGCGCGGCGGGCGCGCGACTGGAACGCTGGCGCGGCCAAAGCAACGAGCAGTGACGTGCGAAGGCGGCACCGCCAGGTTCAACGGGCGGTCAGGCGGAGCGCGTGCTTCTCGGGGGACGTTCGGGACCAGGCGGGATATGCCCGGCGAACAGGGAATCGGGCGCCAGCGCCGGGGGCGGCGCGCGCAGGGTCAAGGCGTGCACGGCAGGCATGCCCGGCGGCGCCGTGGCGCCCACCGTGCAGGCGCCATGGTTGCTGCAATCGTGGCCAGGGTGGCCGGCGCCGCCATCGTCCATGGCCATGTGCAGCGGCTGGTCCTGCATGTGGGACATGCCGGCCATGTCGCCCATGTCGTGGCACTGGGGCGCCTGCATGGCCTCGGCGGCGACCGTGACTGCTGCCGCCCGCTCATCCACGCAGCAGCTGCGCATGGCCGACGCAAAGCCCTGCAAGGGCAGCGTGACGGCAAGCAGCCAGAGCAGCGAGCGGGCGAGAAAGCGGAAAAAGGCACGGTTCATGGCAGGACTATAAACCTTCCCATATGAGGAAGGTCAAGTGCCTATTTGATCTCGCCGGCCCTGCGTCAGCCAGATAATGTAGGTGCCGTAGTAGCCCTGCCCTTCCAGGATGACCTGGCCATCGGCAAAATAGATTTTCTCCACTTTATTGACGGTAAAATACGCGCGGCCATCGGCCGCCTCCACGTCGCCCAAGCAACGGGCGCGGGGCCGGCAGTAGCCGCTGGCGCGCCCGATGGCCCACATCAGGTCGCCGATCATGAAGTCGTCAATCATTTCGGCCAGCAGCGGCCGGTGGCCCGCCAGCATGGCCGTGATGTCGGGATAGCCGGCCTGCATGAGCTCGGGCAAGTCGCTTTCCTCGTACTGCAGGTCGTCTTCGCGGCAATCCTGCACGAAACTGTTGAACGGTTCGTCGAGCAGTCCCGCCAGCGCCGCTTCCGGCACGCTCAGGCGGAACGGGTGCAGCGGCAGCACGCTGTGCTGGCCGTAATTGAGTTCGCGGCAGTCGAGCAGGGCCGGCGGGTGAGGCTGATCACCGACCTCGCAGCGGATGCCAAGTTCTTGCTCAAACGTCATCAATATTCACCGTTGCCATGCACTTTGCCCCCGTTGTACACCATCAGGGCCATATGGTAAGCGCTGTCGGGAAAACGGGACAGGCTCAGATGCAACAGAAAACAACGGATCAGTTCATCCCGCGCGGCACGCCCGTCAGGCGGGTTCCGTGATGCCCACGCAATTGCGGCCGTTTTCCTTGGCCACGTACAGGGCCGCGTCGGCGGCCAGCAGCACCGCGTCCGTGCTGCGCTCGCCGTGCGACGACGAGACCACGCCCAGCGAGACCGTGATGGCGCCCGCGCCGGGAATCACGGCGGCGGCCACCTTGGCGCGCAGGCGCTCGGCCACCTGCATGGCCACGTCCAGGTCCGCATCGGGCAGCAGCATGATGAATTCGTCGCCGCCATTGCGGCACAGCACGTCGGCATCGCGCGAACAGGCGCGCATCAGCTGCGCCAGGCGCAGGATGACGTCATCGCCCACGGCATGGCCCCAGCGGTCGTTGACTTGCTTGAAATGGTCGATATCGATGGCGATGACGGAAAACGGCCGCGCCTGCGCCTGCCAGGCGTCCAGCGCCGCCGCCATGCCGCGCCGGTTCGACAGGCCCGTCAGCGGGTCCGTCTCCACGTCCGTCTTCAGCTTGCCGATCTTGTTCTGCAACAACGCCAGCCCCTTCAACAGGGCTTTCTTGATCTGCGCCGCTTCCACATACCACGAGCGGATGGCGGCGATGTGTTCGGCCGTGCCGGGCGCGTCCATGCGCCGCGCCCCTTCGGCCAGCTGCACCAGGGGCCGCGAAATCAGGCTGGCCAGCCACCAGATGAATGGCAGGCTCAGCAAGGCGATCGGCAGGGAATGCCATACCGTGTCGGCCATCAGCTGGTTCAGCGGGGCCAGGGTCATGGCCGTGGGCCGCTGCGCCACGATGCCCCAGCCCGTCGACGGCATGACGGCGTAGCCGGCCAGCATGTCCACGCCCAGGCTGTTGTCCATGCGCCGGTTGCCGCCGCCCCGCTGCGCGATGATGGCGTCGATCACTTCATTGCGGCCGGCCACGTCGCCCAGGCGCTCGGGGTCCGGGTGGTACAGCAAGCGCCGGTTCTGGTCGACCACGTACAGATACGAGCCGTCGCGGTAATAATGCTGGCCCAGCATGGTGTACAGGATGTTTTTCTGTTTCAGGTAGATGCTGCCGCCCACGTAGCCGAGGTAGCGGCCATCCTTGCCAAGGATGGGATGCGAGACGAAGACCACCAGGTTGCCCGCCGAGGAGACGTACGGCTGCGTGACCAGCGGGCGCCGTTCGCGCAGCGCCTGCGCGGCGCCGGCCGAATCGAGCGTGCGGTTTTTCAGTGCCAGGGTTTCCGGCGAGACGCCCAGCACCTTGCCCTGGGCATCGACGATGAGCACGGAATTGAAGCTGTTCGTCTGCAGGCGCAGGCGCTGCGCTTCTTCCGTCAGCCATTGCTCGTCGCCCATGCGCGAGGGCAGGCTGCCGGCGCTGTAGGCCAGCTGCTGGCGCGCCGACTGCAGGAAGTCCTCGGCCGTGCTGGCCAGCTTGCTCGCGTAGGCGTGGTTCGCTTCCAGGGTGGTATCGATCAGCAGCTGGCGCTGCACGCTGTAGCTGGCATAGAAGGTGTTGGCCAGCGACACCAGGGCGCTGGCAAAGGCCACGAGCACGATCAAACGGCGCAAGTTCATGCGCGGAACAGGTTTAGTCCACATGGAGTCGGCAGGAAATTGGAAAGTATTGCGCTACAGAAAGGGCGCATTATACCGAGACAGCCGTGGCAATATTGAAATCCTGGCATCCATGGTCAAAGAAACGGTACAAGCGGCAACGCTGAGCGCTGCCGCCTTGACTTGCATCAAGCGTGAATCGCGTGCTTGCGGACCCAGTCCGTGTAGCGCTGCATCCAGCCCTGGAAGAAACCGAGGCTGGCCGGGCCGATGCCGCCGTGCTCGTCGAACAGGCCGTCCTTGGCCTGGATAAACATTTCAGGCTGCCCCAGCAGCGGCACGTCCAGGTAGGCGAGCACATTGCGCAAATGCTGCTGCGCCAGGGCCGTGCCCGTGGCGCCCACGGAAACGCCCAGCACGGCACCGGGCTTGCCGCCCCACACGCTCTGGCCATACGGACGCGAGCCGTGGTCGAGGGCGTTTTTCAGCACGCCGGGGATAGAGCGGTTGTATTCGGGGGTGAGGAAGAGCAAGGCTTGCGATGCAGAAATATCGGATTTCAGGCGCAGCACCTGCTCGGCCTGCGCGCCATCGTCGTCCTGGTTGTACAGCGGCAAGTCGCCGATCTCGATATGTTTAAAGGAAAACTCGGGCGGCGCCAGCTTGATGAGGGCGTCGGCCAGCTTGCGGTTGAAGGAATCCTTGCGCAGGCTGCCGACGATGATTGCGACTTGATATTGGCTCATGAAAGTCCCCGAAAACGGTTAAAGAAAAGCCCTGGAGTGAAGCTCACACCAGGGCTATCTTGCCACACAATCATCGGGTTCGCGCGCTAGCGTGCGGACTGCGCCAGGCCTCGGTACTCGCGGTAATAACGCCCACCAAGATTGGTCAGCACCTCGTAGCCGATGGTCTTGGCCATGGCCGCCACGGCATCGACCGGGTGCTCGGCACAGATCAGGTCGACCAGGCTGCCCGGCGCGACGCGCTCCTGCGCGATGGCGCTCACGTCCAGGGTGATGGAATCCATCGAGATGGCGCCGATCTGCGGCACTTTCACGCCATCGACGATGGCCAGGCCCTGGTTGCTCATGCTGCGCAGCCAGCCATCGGCATAGCCGACGGAAACCGTGGCCACCTGGCGCGGTTCGCTGGCCGTGTAGCGGCGGCTGTAGCCCACGTGGTCGCCGGCGGCAATCGTGCGCGTCTGCATGACCTTGCCCTGCAGCCGCACCACGGAGCGCAGCGGATTCGGCTCACCGCCCTGCGGCCCGATGCCGTACAGGGCCGCGCCGGGGCGCACCAGGTCGAAGTGATAATCGGGCGACAAGAAGATGCCCGAGGAATTGGCCAGGCTGGCGCGGTATTGCGGCAAACGGGCGCGGATGGCGGTGAAACGGGCCAGCTGCTCGCCATTCATCGGGTTGGCGCGCTCGTCGGCGCAAGCCAGGTGGCTCATGACATAGCGCACCTTGATGCCATCGAGAAAGTGCGGGTCCAGCAGCCAGGCGTCGATTTCCCGCGGCGACAGGCCCATGCGCGACATGCCCGTGTCCACCTGCACGATGGCGTCCAGCGCGGTGCCCAGCGCTTGCGCATGCGCGCGCCAGCCCGCCACCTGTGGCTCGCTGTTGAGCACGGGGATCAGGCCATGGGCCGTGAATTCGCCTTCCGTGCCGACGGGCGGGCCGTGCAGCACGAAGATGGCCGCGTCCGGCGCCACGTGCGGGCGCAGGCTGATGCCCTCTTCCAGGTGGGCCACGAAGAAATGGCGGCAACCCTCTTCATACAGGGCCGCGCCCACTTGCGCGGCGCCCAGGCCATACGCGTCGGATTTCACGACGGCCGAGCAGGCGGCCGGGTGCGCCTTGTCGCGCAGCAATCGGTAGTTGGCGCGCACGGCATCAAGGTCCACCGTCAGGATGGCGCCGCTACGTTCCTTTGGAGGCATGCTTCCCGCCATCTCAGGCTCCCGCGTATTGCAGCTTGCCGCCGCGCTGCGCGCCGCTGTAGCGGCTGACGGACAGGTCGTCGGCCAGGATGGCCGGCTTTTTCGACGACATCAGGTCGGCCAGCAATTGCGCCGAACCGCAGGACATGGTCCAGCCCAGGGTGCCGTGGCCCGTGTTGAGGAACAGGTTGCGCAGCGGCGTACGGCCGACGATCGGCGTGCCGTCCGGCGTCATCGGGCGCAAGCCCGTCCAGAACGTGGCATCCATCGTGTTGCCGCCGCCGGGGAACAGGTCGTTGACGACCATTTCCAGGGTTTCGCGGCGGCGCGGGTTCAGGTTCAGGTTGTAGCCGGCGATTTCCGCCATGCCGCCCACGCGGATGCGGTCGTCGAAACGCGTCACGGCGATTTTATAGGTTTCATCGAGGATGGTCGACACGGGCGCCTTGGCCGCGTTGACGATGGGCACGGTGATCGAATAGCCTTTCAGCGGATACACGGGGATGTCGAGCAGCGGCTTCATGAAGCCCGTCGAGTAGGAACCGAGCGCCACCACATAGGAATCGGCCTTGACGATTTCCGCGCCGCATTGCACGCCGGCGATTTCGTCGCCCTGCGTCAGCAATGCATCGATCGAGACGCCATAGCGGAACTTCACGCCCAGCGCCTCGGCCATCTCGGACAGACGCGTGGTAAACAGCTGGCAATCGCCCGTTTCATCGTTGGGCAGGCGCAAGCCGCCGAACAGCTTGTCCTTGACGGCTTCCAGGGCCGGCTCAGCACGCGACAGCTCGTTGCGCTGCAGCACTTCATACGGCACGCCCGCGTCTTTCAACACTTCGATATCCTTGGCGGCGTCGTTGTATTGCTTTTCGGTGCGGAACAATTGCATCGTGCCTTGCTGGCGGCCTTCATACGTGATGCCCGCCTCGGCGCGCAGCACCTTGAAGCAGTCGCGGCTGTATTCGGCCAGGCGCACCATGCGTTCCTTGTTCACGGCGTACGCTTCCGGTGTGCAATTACGCAACATCTGCCACATCCATTTCAGCTGGGCGGCGCTGCCGTCGAGCGAGATGGCCAGCGGTGCGTGGCGCTGCATCATCCACTTCACGGCTTTCAGGGGAATGCCGGGCGCAGCCCATGGCGAAGCGTAGCCGGGCGAGATTTGCCCCGCATTCGCGAAGCTGGTTTCCAGTGCCGGGCCCGGCTGGCGGTCGATGACGGTCACCTCATGTCCTGCCTTGGCCAGATAGTAAGCACTGGTGACGCCGATGACGCCGCTACCCAGAATCACGATACGCATAGTTTCCTCATTATATTTTTTAGGCTGACGCCAGATTAACCGCTATCATATTGGGAAAGAGCCAGTATTTGTTCACGTATAAATCGAGATATTCAGCAATAAATCATGAGAATCCTTAAAGAATCGGCACGTGGCCTCGACAAGCTGGACCGCCACATCCTGCGCATCCTGCAACAGGATGGCCGCATCTCGATGAAAGACCTCGGTGAACAGGTAGGGCTATCCATCACGCCCTGCATCGAGCGGGTCAAGCGCATGGAGCGCGACGGCGTCATCACGGGCTATCACGCCAAGGTGAACCCGGCCGCGCTGGGCGCCAAGCTGCTCGTCTTTGTAGAGATTACTCTCAATCAAAAGTCGGCGTCCGCCTTCGAGCAATTCCGCCGCGAAGTGCTGCAGATTCCCGAAGTGCAGGAATGCCACCTGGTGTCGGGCGACTTCGATTACCTGATCAAGGCGCGCATCCATGAAATGGCCGAATACCGCAAGCTGCTGGGCGACATGCTGCTGCAGCTGCCCGGCGCCGCGCAATCGAAAAGCTATGTGGTGATGGAAGAAATCAAGGAAACCCTGGCGCTGTCGACCGACGTGCTGCAGAGCCGGTAAAAGTACCGCCAGCCGGCACCGACGGCATCATATGCTGCGCCTTTGTATAATCTTGTAGCACATTCGTGGCGACGCAAGCACACTCCCGGCATGACATCACGCCCGTCCCCTCTGAGATTGGAAGCAGTGATGCACACCGGGAGTCCCTATGAACACATTGATCAAACTGGCAGCTTCCTGCCTCGCGGGCCTGGCCGTGGCCATGTGCACCGCCAGTGAATACAAGGTCAACCGCGCGCCCGACAACGGCGCCATCTATCAGAACATCAAGGTGGGCAAGACCACCCGCCTCGACCTCGACGCGGCCCTCGGCAACGCCACCGTCGTCAGCTTCGATCCCGGCTATGAAGTCTGGGTCTACAAGAACCAGCTGCAAGCGCCCAAGGTGACGCGGCTGATCCCCCTGCTGGGCGAAAAAGGCACGCGCGAAGTGGCCGTCATGTTCGACCAGGCGGGTGTCGTGAAGAAATTCCGCATACACGAGCCGCGCAAGTAGGCGCACAGACAAGCCACGGGGACGCGCCCGCCGCGTCCTCTTGTTCTACACTGGCGTTTTGTACTCCGGTGCCCCCATGCAACTACCCGCAAGCCTCGCCCACATCTCGCCAGAACAAGACTGGCAACACACGACAGCATATCCACCGCTCGGTCTCACCCCGTTCGCCGAGGGCGCGCTGGGCAATGGCGACACGTTCGGCCTGTACTGGCCTATCGGCCGCGAAGCGGCGGAACCGATCGTCGTCGAAACGTGGCACGACGAATGGCGATTGCAGCCGCACTTTTCCAGCCTGGCGGCGTTTCTGTCAGCCTACGCAAGCGCGGAAGACGAGTACGTCGCCACGCCATCGCTGGCCGACGACCCCGCATCGCCGCGCGCCGCGTTCCTGGAGGCCAAGGAATTGATTGCGCAGCGCAAGCCCGAAGCGGCCATCGCGCTGCTGGAAGCGGCGCTGGCCATCGTTCCCGAATATACGGACGCGCTGGTGCTGCTGCATGGACAGTATGTGCGCGCGGGAAGAATCGGAGAAGCCGTCAAGGTGGCCATCCAGGCCATCATTTCACCACCGTCGTTTGGCGGCCCGCCATTCAAGGCCTTGCAATGGCTGCGCGCGCAGCCGGTGCCGGACGGGGAACTTGACCCCATCTGGCGCGCCTGCGGGCAATTGTCGTTCAACTTCGGCGGCAGCAAGGAAAATGCCGACTACCCCGTGCTGCTGGCCGCCATCGACACCTATGTTGAACAAGGCAAACATGTTTCCGCCTCGACCCTGATGCAGACGTATGCCGAACTGATGAGCGCGGAAACCGTCTCGTTCCAGGAACGCTACGCCTTCGAACCGGCCGCCTTCATCGCGCGGCAAATCGCCGTCAGCGCGCAGCTGCCCAACGGCAGCCGGGACACGGCGGCGCTATGGCTGCCCGGCACGGCCTGATTGCTGCCGGAACAGCTTGCGATACGCCGACGGCGACGTCTGCAAGCTGGACCGGAAATGCTGGCGCAGCGACAGGGCCGTGCCGAAGCCGGCTTCTTGCGCCACGACATCGATCGAGGCCGCACTTTTCTCCAGCAGGCTTTGCGCATGCGCCAGGCGCTGGTTCAGCAGCCATTGCTTGAACGACGTGCCCGTCGCCTGGCGGAAGTGACGCGTAAAATTGCGCCGGCTCATGGCAGCCCGTTCGGCCAGCGCATCGATGCTGTGCGCCACGCCCAGGCTGGCCGTCACGCAGGCGAGCACTTCGGCAAAACGCCCTTCGCTGCCGGACACGGGCAGCGGGCGTTCGATGAATTGCGCCTGCCCGCCCTGGCGGTGCGGCGCCACCAGCAGCCGACGCGCCACGCGGTTGGCCACCTCGGCGCCCGCCAGCTGGCGCAGCAGATACAGGCAGCAATCGAGGCCGGCCGCCACGCCCGCCGACGTGAGTATTCCGCCATCATCCACGTACAGCACCTCCCGGTCCACCTTGACCTTGGGGTAGCGGGCCGCCAGGCGGTCCGCCATGCCCCAGTGCGTGGCCGCGCTCTTGCCATCCAACAAGCCTGCCTGCGCCAGGGGAAACGCGCCCAGGCACAGGCCCACCATGCGCGCGCCGCGCCCGCTGGCCGCCCGCAGCGCCTCGACCAGGGATGGCGCCGCGTCGCGGCAATCGTCGTGCCAGGCCGGCATGATGACGATGTCGGCGCCGTCCAGTCCTTCCAGGCCGAACTCGGGCGTGATGGCGAAGCCGGCCGCCGTGCGCAAGGGCGCGGGATCGGCGGCGCACACGCGCACGTGGAAAGGCGGCAGGTCGGCCTCGTCCGTCTGGGCGCCAAACACGAGGCAAGGCACGGACAAGTGGAAAGGCGTCATGCCGTCGAAGGCGATCACGGCCACGCTCAAGGGGGAAGAAGCTGGAAAAGTAGGCATGGCCCGATTTTATCGCAGATAGGCCTTCGGGCCACTTTTTGTTTGTGCCGTGCGACTTGAAAATGACGGTATCGGGGAAGTCCTTCCTCTTTCAACCATTCAGGAGTCAAGTATGTCCACCACTACCGCACCGCGCCGCGCCCTGCTCGTCATCGACGTGCAAAACGAATACTTCACGGGCGACATGCCCATCGAATATCCGTCCGTCGACATCTCGCTGCCCAACATCGTCCAGGCCATGGCCGCCGCCCGCGCCGCCGGCGTGCCCGTCATCGTCGTCCAGCACGATGCGCCGGAAGCTTCTCCCATCTTTGCAAAAGGCAGCGACGGCTGGCAGCTGCACCCGCAAGTGGCCGCCTTTGCCGCCGACCACCGCATCAACAAGAGCATGGGCAGCGCGTTTGCGGGCACGGACCTGCGCGCCTGGTTGGAGAGCCACGGCATCGACACCCTGACGGTGATCGGCTACATGACGCACAACTGCGACGCGGCCACCATCTACCAGGCCGCGCACGACGGCTTGCAAGTCGAGTTCCTGCAGGACGCCACCGGCACGCTGCCCTACGCCAATGCGGGCGGCACGGCCAGCGCCGAGGAAATCCACCGCGTCTTCAGCAGCGTATTCCACTCGAATTTCGCCGCCGTCGTCAGCACACAGGACTGGCTCGATGCCGTACGCGCAGGCAAGCCGCTGGACAAGGACAATATCTACCTGTCGAACCAGCGCGCGCGCAAGGCGGCTGTCGCCGCCTGAGTTGGCTTCTTAAAAGCGCCGGTGCCCGTCATCGGCGTCGCAGCGGCCGCTGAACTTGATCATGCCGTCGACCGTGATCACGCCGCTGCGGCGGTTGATCACCACGGTGGGGCGGTTCAGGGCGTTCAGACGGAAACGGGCGCGGATTTCATCGTGGCCAACGATCAAATCCATCAGATCCCACCAGCCGTCGTTGCTGTCGCCATGAATCGGTGGAATCAGCTGCTTCGGCAAACGGATCTGCGCCGCGCTGCCCTGGATGCTGACGTTGACGGCCGTATCGAAACGGCTCTTGCCCGTCTCCACAGTGGATTTCTGCACATATTGATGCTTGTCATTGTCCCATTCCATGCCGGAACGATTTTCCATGACGGTTTTTTCTGCCTCGCCATAGCAGACGAGCTGGATGTCATCGCCGCGCCCGGCACGTTCGGCATGCTCATACTGGTCCGCCTGGGCGGCGAAAGCCATGGCAATCAGGAGGCTGGATACGGCTGTCATGCTGGTTCTCCAATGCAAGGTAAGGGGGATCAGGTTGCCAGATCACCAAGCTTAGCATAGGCGAAAATCCACCTGCGCCGGCTTGCGAATGGTCAATTCGCGGCGCGATCTGCTACAGTCGCGCTCACGAAAAACCTGCCGGATGCCTGACGATGCGAAGATTGACACTGACCGCCCTGCTGGCGCTGACAACGTTCCTGCTGGCCACGGCCGCCCTGGTGCTGGCGGGCCTGAACGACAAGCTGGCGCCCGCCGACGTGATCGTCGTGCCGGGCAATACGATCCTGCCCGACGGCACGCCCAGCCCCCGCCTGCAGGCGCGGCTCGACGCGGCGCTGACGCAATTCCAGGCACACCGGGCGCCGCGCATCCTCGTCAGCGGGGCGACGGGCAAGGAAGGTTTTGACGAGGCCGCGGCTATGGCCCGCTATCTGCAATCGCGCGGCGTGCCGGCCGGCGCCATCCTTGAGGATAATCAAGGCTGGACCACGGACGCCACGGCCCGCAACGCGGCGCTTCTCATGCGCGCACACGGCTGGAAGACGGCCATGGTCGCCACGCAATACTTTCACGTGCCCCGCTTCCGGCTGGCTTTGGAGCGGGCCGGCATCGCCGTCAGCGGCAACGTGCATGCGCCGTATTTCGAATTGCGCGACCTGTATTCCGTACCCAGGGAAACCGTGGGCTACCTTGTGTATTACGTGAAATCCTGAACATGAAGATACTTGCCTTTGCCGCCAGTTTTGGCCTGGTGGCCGCATGCACCGTGCCGTCGATGGCCGCCGCCGATGCGGAGCCGATCGGCGCCGCTGCAAGCCTGTACCTGTTTGGCGCGCTGATGCTGGGGGTGTGCATCGCCGCCTTTGGCGCGCTGGCGCGGCGTGTGGACGTGGCGCATGGCCACTGGCTGTCGGCCTGCGTGGGCGCGCTGTGCGGCGCGGTGCTGTATGGCAGTTTCGCGCTGGCATTTGCAACGCAATCGATCACGGCGAGCTTTGCCTATGCCGCCAGCGCCCTGTGCGCCGCAAGCGCGGCCCTGTTGCTGCCGGGCCTGCTAAAGCGTGTGGCAAGGTTTATGGCAAGGCCAGGCCAGTGAGCAGTCACTCGCTCCAGTCGCGCGAGCGCTCCACCGCGCGCTGCCATTTATGCAAGCGCGTCAGCCGTTCGTCGGCCGCCATCTTCGGCTCGAATCGGCGCCCCACCTGCCATTGGGCGGCGATTTCTTCCTGCGAGGCCCAGAAGCCCACGGCCAGGCCCGCCAGGTAGGCGGCGCCCAGGGCCGTCGTTTCCGTCACCACGGGGCGCACCACGGGCACGTTCAAGATGTCGGCCTGGAACTGCATCAGCATGTCGTTGCGTGCCGCGCCGCCATCCACGCGCAATTCCGATAGCGCAATGCCCGCGTCGTCCTGCATGGCGGACAACACATCGACGTTCTGGTAGGCCACGCCCTCCAATGCCGCGCGCGCGATGTGCGCCTTGCCCGTGCCGCGCGTGATGCCGATCAGGGTGCCCCGTGCATACGGGTCCCAGTACGGCGCGCCGAGCCCGGCGAACGCGGGCACGAAGACCAGGCCGCCCGAATCGGGCACGCTGGTGGCCAGCGCTTCCACCTCGGACGAGTCGCGGATGATGCCGATGCCGTCACGCATCCATTGCACGGCCGCGCCCGCGATGAAGGCGCTGCCTTCCAGCAGATAATCGGTTTGATCGCCGCCTTGGCCCAGGCTCCAGCCCACTGTCGTCAGCAGCCGGTTTTTCGATGGCAGCGGGCGCTTGCCCACGTTCATCAGCATGAAGCAACCCGTGCCGTAGGTATTTTTCGCCATGCCCGGCTTCAAACATGCCTGGCCGAACGTGGCCGCCTGCTGGTCGCCCGCGATGCCGGCGATCGGCACGGAGACGCCCAACAATGCCGCGTGCGTGTGCGCGGCCACGCCGCTCGATGGCACGACGTCGGGCAGCAGCGAGGCGGGAATGTCCAGCAGCGCCAGCAGGTCCGTGTCCCATTGCAGGGTGTGAATATTGAACAGCATGGTGCGCGCCGCGTTGCTCGTGTCCGTCAAGTGGGCGCCGCTCATCTTGTAGATCAGCCAGCTGTCGACCGTGCCGAAGGCCAGCTCGCCCCGCTCGGCGCGGGCGCGGGCGCCCGGCACGTTGTCGAGCAGCCATTTCAGTTTAGTGGCGGAAAAATAGGCGTCCAGCACGAGACCCGTTTTTTGCTGGATCACATCCGCCTTGCCCTGCTCGACCAGCTGCTCGCAGTAAGCGGCGTTTCTCCGGTCTTGCCAGACGATGGCATTGGCGACAGGTTCGCCCGTGGCGCGGTCCCACAGCACCGTCGTCTCGCGCTGGTTGGTCACGCCGATGGCGGCCACGTCGGATGCCGCCACGCCGCTGTCGCGCAGCACCTGCTGCAGCACGCCCTCTTGCGAGGCCCAGATTTCGCCCGCGTCATGCTCGACCCAGCCGGGCTGGGGGAAAATCTGGCGGAATTCGCGCTGCGCGCTGGCGTGCGGCCGGCCCGCATGGTCGAACAGGATGGCGCGCGAACTGGTGGTGCCCTGGTCTAAAGCAAGTATGTATTTGGTCATGGTCGCTACTACGGCTATACAGTGAAAAAAGGGCACGGACAAGCGCCCGTGCCCCGGGAAAGCGGCGGCAGAAGTCTACACGACTACTTTACCTTGCCTTCTTTCCAGGCCTGCAATAATTTATCGTAGGCAATCGTTTCTCCCTTCGGCTTTTCATTCGCCAGCTTTTTCCATGGGGCATGCTGGTCCGACAGATACTGGTTCGGATCGACCTTGGGATTGAGCTTGGGCGCGCACGCCTTCATGCCGGCACGCTGCAGGCGCGCCATGACCTGGTCCATTTCCTCGGCCAGGTTATCCATGGCGGCCTGCGGCGTTTTTTCCGCCGTGATGGCCGTGGCCACGTTCTTCCACCACAGCTGGGCCAGCTTCGGATAGTCGGGCACGTTGTTGCCCGTCGGCGTCCACGCCACGCGGGCGGGGCTGCGATAGAACTCGATCAAGCCGCCGTATTCGTTCGCGTGCTTGGTGAAATAATCGTGGCGGATGTCGGAATCGCGGATGAACGTCAGGCCGACGATGGATTTCTTCAGCGACACGGTTTTCGACGTGACGAATTGCGCGTACAGCCAGGCGGCAGCCTTGCGGTCATCCGGCGTGGACTTGAACAGGAACCAGGAACCGACGTCCTGGTAGCCGTTCTGCATGCCCTCTTTCCAGTACGGACCGTGCGGCGACGGCGCCATGCGCCATTTCGGCGTGCCATCCTTGTTGACGACCGGTAAGCCCGGTTTCGTCATGCCGGCCGTAAATGCCGTGTACCAGAAGATTTGCTGGGCGATTTCGCCCTGCGCCGGCACGGGGCCCGATTCCGAGAAATTCATGCCGTTCGCCTGCGGCGGCGCGTATTTCTTCATCCAGTCGATATATTTCGTCAGCGCAAAGACGGCCGCCGGCGAATTGGTGGCGCCGCCGCGCGACATCGAGGCCCCTACGGGCGTGCACTTGTCGGCCGCCACCTTGATGCCCCACTCGTCGACGGGCATGCCGTTCGGAATGCCCTTGTCGGCCGCGCCAGCCATCGACAGCCAGGCATCGGTAAAGCGCCAGCCCAGGGACGGATCTTTCTTGCCGTAATCCATGTGGCCGTAGACTTTCTTGCCGTCCAGTTCCTTCACGTCATTGGTAAAAAAATCGGCGATGTCTTCATACGCGGACCAGTTTTGCGGCACGCCCAGTTCGTAGCCATACTTGGCCTTGAACTTGGCTTGCAAATCCTTGCGCGCGAACCAGTCGGCGCGGAACCAGTACAGATTGGCGAATTGCTGGTCGGGCAACTGGTACACCTTGCCATCGGGCGCCGTCGTGAAGCTGATGCCGATGAAATCTTTCAAGTCCAGGCCCGGATTCGTGAATTCCTTGCCCTTGGCGGCCATGTAGTCGGACAGCGGTTCCACGGCGCCATAGCGGTAATGCGTGCCGATCAGGTCGGAATCGGAAATCCAGCCGTCATAGATGCTCTTGCCCGACTGCATGGAGGTTTGCAGCTTTTCCACCACGTCGCCTTCCTGGATGATGTCGTGGCGCACCTTGATGCCCGTGATTTCCTCGAAGGCCTTGGCCAGGGTCTTCGATTCGTAGACGTGGGTGTCGATGGTTTCCGAGACCACGGAAATTTCCTTGATGCCCTTGGCTTTCAGCTTGGCCGCCGCATCGATGAACCATTTCATTTCAGCAAGCTGTTGCTGCTTGCTCAGGCTGGATGGCTGGAATTCCTTGTCGATCCAGGTTTGCGCCTGCTTGGCGTCGGCCAGGGCCGCGTTCGACACGAGCATGGCCGCGGCCGCGAAGACCGTGAACTTCAATTTCATCGTGAATCTCCTTTTATTTTATTGCCGGCCGCCTGCTGACGGTCCGGCCTCCATCAACACCGGCAAGCCGGTCATCCCCAACGCATTACCACTAATAAAATTACAAAACTGATGGCGGCGCCTATCGCCTGCTGCATTTCCGTGAACCCCGCCCAAGCCAGATTCACGTAGGCCGCCGTGAGCAAGCCGATGAACAGGCGGTCGCCGCGCGTCGTCGGCATGGGCAAAAAGCCCTTGCGTTCGATGCTGGGCGAGCGGATTTGCCACACCGTCATGCCAGCCAGCATCAGGCCGATGCAGATGAAGAAGATGGCCACTTCCGGCGTCCACGCCATCCAGCCGAACAGGCTGGCTGTGCTATCGGTATTATTTTCCATGTCACACCCTCCCCATCGCGAAACCCTTGGCTATGTAATGCCGCACGAACCAGATCACCAGCGCGCCGGGCACGATGGTCAGCACGCCCGCCGCCGCCAGCACGCCCCAGTCCATGCCGGCCGCCGAGACGGTGCGCGTCATGGTGGCGGCAATGGGCTTGGCATTGACGGAGGTCAGGGTGCGCGCCAGCAGCAATTCCACCCAGCTGAACATGAAGCAGAAGAACGCCGTCACGCCCACGCCAGACTTGATCATCGGCAAGAAGATGCGGATGAAGAAGCGGGGAAAGCTGTAGCCGTCGATATACGCCGTCTCGTCGATCTCCTTCGGCACGCCGGACATGAAGCCCTCCAAAATCCACACGGCCAGCGGCACGTTGAAGACCATGTGCGCCAGCGCCACGGCAAGATGCGTATCCATCAGGCCCACCGTCGAATACAGCTGGAAGAACGGCACGAGGAAGACGGCGGGCGGCGTCATGCGGTTGGTCAGCAGCCAGAAGAACAGATGTTTATCGCCGACAAAGTTATAGCGGGAAAAAGCGTAGGCTGCCGGCAAGGCGACCGTGACCGACATGACCATGTTCAAGGCCACGTAGATCATGGAATTGATATAGCCGCTGTACCAGGAACGGTCGGTAAAAATCGTGTGGTAGTTGGCGAACGTCCATTGCTGGGGCCACAGGCTCAAGACCCCCACGATTTCCTCGTTGGTCTTGAGCGACATGTTGAGCATCCAGTAGATGGGCAACAGCGAGCCCAGCAAAAAGACGATCAGGATGGTGCTGCTCATTTTCTTGTGCATCATTTCTGGTCTCCCGTGCCGACGCGCTGCATCCACGTGTACAGCACAAAGCAGAACAGCAGGATGATGAGGAAATAGATCAGGGAAAAGGCCGAGGCCGGCCCCAGGTCGAACTGGCCCACAGCCTTTTGCGTCAGGTATTGCGACAGGAACGTGGTGGCATTGCCCGGCCCGCCGCCCGTCAGCACGAACGGCTCCGTGTAGATCATGAAACTGTCCATGAAGCGCAGCAAGACGGCGATCATCAGCACATTGCGCAGTTTCGGCAGCTGGATGTAGCGGAACACGGCCAGGCGCGAGGCGCCATCGATGCGCGCCGCCTGGTAATACGCGTCGGGAATGGCGCGCAAGCCCGCATAGCACAGCAGCACGACCAGCGGCGTCCAGTGCCAGATATCCATCACCATCACCGTCAGCCAGGCGTCGAGCGAATTGCCGTTGTAGTTGTAGTCAAATCCCAATTGATTCAGGGTGTAGCCCATCAGGCCGATGTCGCCGCGGCCAAAGATTTGCCAGATGGTGCCCACCACGTTCCAGGGGATCAGCAAGGGCAGCGCGATCAGCACCAGCGCCAGCGACGCCTTCCAGCCATCGGCCGGCATGCACAGGGCGATCAGGATACCGAGCGGAATCTGGATCGCCAGCACGGAGCCGGAAAACAGCAGCTGGCGCAGCAAGGCGCTGTGCAGGTCGCCGTCGAGCATGACCATGCGGAACCATTCCGTGCCGACGAAGACCTTTTGCGTGGGGCTCAGAATATCCTGCACGGAATAATTGACCACCGTCATCAGGGGCAGGATGGCGGAAAAGGCCACGCACAGCAGCACGGGCAGGATCAGCAGCCAGGCGCGGCGGTTGTTATCGGTTTTACCGTTATGTATCATCAGGCCACCCGCTTATCGTTGACATAGAACAAGGTGCGTTGCGGCGGAAAATGCAGCCGCACAGCATCACCGGCGACGGCATCGATGGCGCGCAGCTTGGCCGCCACCGTCGCGCCGCCCAGCTGGAATTCCGCCAGGTAATGCGTACCCATGTTGCGCACGGCCTTCACCGTGGCGTCCAGGCAATGATCGCTCCCCGCGCCGCCCTCGCCCGCCTTCAGGCATGCGACGAATTCCGGCCGCACGCCCAGCGTGATTTTCCCTTGCGCACCCGACAGCGCCGCGCGGGCGGCGGCGGACACGGCCAGCGGCTGTCCCGCCACCCTCGCCCCGCCATCATCCAGGGTGCAATCGAGCAAATTCATGCCCGGATTGCCGATGAAATAGCCGACAAACGTGTGTTCCGGTTCCTCGAACAGCGCCTGCGCGCTGCCCGTCTGCACCACTTCGCCCTGCGTCATGACAACCACCTGGTCGGCAAAGGTCAAGGCTTCCACCTGGTCGTGCGTGACGTAGATCAGGGACAATTTCAGCTCGTGGTGGATTTCCTTCAACTTTCTGCGCAGCAGCCATTTCAAATGCGGGTCGATCACCGTCAGCGGTTCGTCGAACAGCACGGCCGCCACGTCGGGGCGCACGAGACCGCGGCCCAGCGAAATCTTTTGCTTCGCGTCCACGGACAAGCCGCTGGCACGCAGCTTCAGGTCGCCCGTCAGCTCCAGCATCTGCGCCACCTGCTGCACGCGCTTTTTCACCTCGCTCTCTTTCCAGCCGCGATTACGCAGCGGAAACGCCAGGTTGTCGTGCACGGTCATGGTGTCGTAGATGACGGGGAACTGGAACACTTGCGCGATATTGCGTGCTTCCGTGGGCAGCTGCGTGACGTCCTTGCCGTCGAACAGCACCTTGCCATGCGACGGTTTCACGAGGCCGGAGATAATATTGAGCAAAGTCGTCTTGCCGCAGCCGGATGGCCCCAGCAAGGCGTAGGCGCCGCCGTCATGCCACTCCATGCTCATGGGCCGCAGCGCATAGTCGGCGGGGGCCGCCGGGTTCGGTTTGTAGGCGTGAGCCAGGTCCACCAGTTCGATGCGCGCCATGTCACACCCCTCCTTGCACAGGAGCGAACAGCAGCCCGCCATCGTCGGCGAAGATCAGCAAGGCATGCGGCTGGCAATACACGGTACAGGCGCTGCCGATCTCCAGATTGTGCACGCCGCCCAGCTGGGCCACGAGGGCCAAGTCGCCGCGGCGCGCATGCACATAGGTTTCCGAGCCGCTGATTTCGGCCAGGTCCACCTGCGCCGCGATGGCCACGTCGCCCTCGGACTGCGGTGACAGATGCAGGCTGTGGGCGCGCACGCCGAGGATCACCTCCGTGCTGTCGCCCAGGCGGGCGCGCTGCGCGCTGCTCAGGTGTATCGACAGGCCGTCGGCCGCCTGCGCCACGCCATCGGCGCTCACGCGGGCGGGGATCAGGTTGATCGGCGGGTCGCTGAAGGTGCGCGCCACCTCAATGGAATTGGGGGCGTTGAAGACGTCCAGGGTCGGCCCCTGCTGCAGCAGCCGTCCCTCGTGCAGCACGGCCACGTGGCCGCCCAGCTGCAGCGCTTCCAGCGGTTCCGTGGTCGCGTACACGACCGTCGTGCTGCCGCTGGAAAACAGTTCCGTCAATTCGCGGCGCAATTCCTCGCGCAGTTTGTAGTCGAGGTTGACCAGGGGTTCGTCGAGCAGCAGCAAGGACGCATCCTTGATCAGCGCGCGCCCCAGCGCCGTGCGCTGCTGCTGCCCGCCGGACAATTCTCCCGGCGTGCGCTGCAGGTAGGGTGTGATGTGCAGGCGCTCGGCCAGCGCCAGCACTTTCGCGCGGATCTGTTCCTCGGGCACCTTGCGCAAGCGCAAGGGCGAGGCGATATTATCGTAGACGGTGAAGGCCGGATAATTGATGAATTGCTGGTACACCATGGCCAGGTTACGTTTGCTGACGGGCACGCCCGTCACGTCGACGCCATCGGCCGTGACGGTGCCCCCGCTGGGCTTGTCCAGGCCCGCCATTACGCGCATCAGGGTCGTCTTGCCGGCACGCGTGGTGCCCAGCAAGACGTTGATGGCGCCCGGCACCAATGCCAGCGACATCGGATATAAAAAGTCGTCAGCCCCCTGCTTCCTGCTGATCTTGTCCAGTACCAGTTGCACGCGCTTCTCCTCCAGTGATGTGTTCTTATTCTTCGCCGCGCCCTCTGCGGGGTGCGGTCGCCAACGTGTGCTGCCTACGACGACAACGGATGCTGCAACAGCCAGGCGTCGAGCGTGCCCGCCGTCTCGCGCGGCAGGTGCAGGCCCAGCTTGGAGCGCCGCCACAGGATGTCGGCCGCGCTGACGGCCCATTCGTGGCGCCGCAGATAATCGACTTCCGCCGCGTACAGGCCGGCGGCGATTTCCTCGCCCATGGCCGCCACATCCGTCCGCCCGGCCAGCAGCACGTGGATGCGCGTGCCGTAGGCGCGTGCATAGCGCGCCACCAGCGCCGCCGGCAACCACGCATAGTCGCGCTGCAAGCCTTGCACGAACTGGCCGAACTCGCGCACGGACCGGTTCTGCGGCGTGCTGCCGAAGACGTCGCCGCCGGGCAGGCAGGCGTTGGCCGTCCAGGCCGGCCGCGCATTGCCTGACTCCGGCGCCAGCAACGGTGCGAGCACATCCAGCGCTTCCTCCGCCAGCTTGCGGAACGTGGTGATCTTGCCGCCGAAAATACTCAGCAGCGGCGCCCCTTCCCGGTCCAGCTCGAAGCGGTAATCGCGCGTGACGGCCTTGGCGTCGGCCGCCGCGTCCTCCACCAGCGGCCGCACGCCCGCATACGTCCAGACCACGTCGGCCGGCAGAATGGGCTTGCTGAAATAGTAACTGGAAAGCTCGCACAAGTAACGAATTTCCTCGTCATCGATTTCCACCTTGCCAGTGTCACCGTGGTAGTCGAGATCGGTGGTGCCGATCAGGGTGAAATCGTGCTCATACGGAATGGCAAACACGATGCGCCCGTCCGGATGCTGGAAGATGTAGGCATGATCATGCTCGAACAATCGCCTGACGACGATATGGCTGCCCTTGATCAGGCGCAAATGCCGGCCCTGTCCGCCCGGCGACGCCTGCTGCAGGAACTCGGCCGTCCACGGTCCGGCCGCATTGACGACGCTGCGCGCCCGCACGGCCAGTGTACGTCCATCGTCCTGCCGCAAGGTGGCCAGCCAGGAAGCGTCCGCCCCCGCGCCGTCGCGACGCAGCGCCGTGCAGCGCGTCTGCGTCAGGATGGTCGCGCCCTTGTCCGCCGCGTCGATGGCGTTCAGGACCACCAGGCGCGCATCGTCGACCCAGCCGTCGGAATACACGAAGCCGCGCTTGAATTCGGGTTTTAACGGTGTGCCGGCCGCGTGGCGCGCCAGGTCGATGCCCTGCGAGCCAGGCAGGATTTCCCGCTTCGCCAGCATGTCGTAAAGGAAGAGGCCGGCGCGTATCAGCCAGGCGGGGCGCTGGCCCTGGGCGTGCGGCATGACGAAGCGCAAGGGCCACATGATGTGCGGCGCCGAGCGCAGCAGCACTTCGCGCTCGATCAGCGCCTTGCGCACGAGGCCGAATTCATAGTATTCGAGGTAGCGCAGGCCGCCGTGTATCAGCTTGGTGGAAGCGGACGAGGTGTGGGAAGCGAGGTCGTCCTTTTCGCACAGCACCACGGACAAGCCCCGTCCGGCCGCGTCGCGCGCGATGCCGGCGCCATTGATGCCGCCGCCGACCACCAGCACGTCGCATGTCATCGTTGTCTCCACACCTTGCTGTGCTGCGGCCATCGGGACTCCGTGTCTGTCAGGGAAAGGCCGGCGAGGAAAGACTAGGCATCGCCGGCGACTGTCGTTAAGATCAATACAGCTGTAATTCGAATGCAATATGGATAAGATACGCCAGATTGCGAATCGATAGCAACATATTTTTATCACTATTTGTTCGTTTTTGTTCGTTTGTGTTTTTTAAAGAGACAAGCCCATGATTTTGAATCCCCGCCAGCGCCGCCTGCTCGAAGTGGTGCGCCAGAAGGTCACCATGTCCGTCGAGGAGCTGGCGCAGCAGCTGGACGTGACGCCGCAGACCGTGCGCCGCGACGTCAAACAGATGGAAGAAGCGCGCCTGCTGGCCCGCTACCACGGCGGAGTCGGCTTGCCCTCGTCCGTGGAAAACATCGATTACAGCCAGCGGCAAGTGTTCAACAGCGACGCCAAGCGGCGCATCGCCGCCGCCGTCGCCGCGCAGGTGCCGCACGGCTGTTCGCTCTTGATCAATATCGGCACGACGACCGAGGAAGTGGCGCGCGCGCTGGGCCGGCACACGGGCTTGCACGTGGTGACGAACAACCTGAACGTGGCCGCCATCCTGGCCGACAACGCCGCCTGCGAAGTCATCGTGGCCGGCGGCGTGGTGCGCGGGCGCGACCGCGGCATCGTCGGCGAAGCCACCATCGATTTCATCCGCCAGTTCAAGGTCGACATCGGCATCATCGGCATTTCCAGCATCGACGAGGACGGCAGCCTGCGCGACTTCGACGCGCGCGAGGTCAAAGTGGCGCAAGCCATCATCGAACAGTCGCGCGAAGTGTGGCTGGTGGCCGACCAGCATAAATTCGGCCGCAAGGCCCTGGTGCGTCTGGCCGACCTGGCGCAAGTCGACATCCTGTTTACGGATGCGCCGCCGCCGCCCCGCTTTGCCGAAGTACTGCGCGAAGCGGGCGTGAAGGTGGTGCTGGCCTGAAGGGACCGCATTTCTGCAGGAAAACCTCGCGCTGTCGCGTGGGTAATACGCCGTGTGTTGGCCAGCATACAGAATGATATGAAATATTTATCAATTCTCCAAAATGCTGTTACCATTGATGCAACATGAGTTATTTTTTTAATCTTCCTCGCTAGCAATACGATTATTTGCTTGATATTGCTTTTTATCCATACAGAGCAAGAAAAAAGGAAAAACTTTTTGCCGGTAAGTGATTTCCTGTGAAAACAGTGTTAGAAATACCTCAAGCACGACGATTGTTCCCAAACAAACCACTCGACAGCAAGCGTGAAGGCCTTAACCATGCCGGCAACGCCGCCCAGTGAAGGAAGAGAAATGAGCCATAATTTTGAAACGGCCGCCATGCCGCAAGCCGCCCATCCCAACAGCGTCCCCGTCAGCGAGCTGGAAGCCCATCTCGGTTACTGGCTGCGTTTCGTTTCCAACCACGTTTCCCACAGCTTCCAGAAAAAAGCCGAGGCCAATGGCGTGACGGTATCCGAATGGGTGGTGCTGCGCGAAATGTTCCGCCTGGGTTGCACCTCGCCCACGGTGCTGGCGCAAGTGTCCGGCATGAGCAAGGGCGCCGTGTCGAAACTGATCGACCGCCTGGAAAGCAAGGGCATGGTCAGCAAATCCATCCTGCTGGCCGACCGCCGCCAGCACTCGATCGAACTGACCACGGAAGGCGAGGCGCTGGTGCCCGTGCTGGCCGAGATGGCCGACCAGAACGACGAGGAATTCTTCGGCAAGCTGCCGCGCCAGCTGCGCGACGACCTGCTCGAGGCGATGAAGGAAGTGGCGCGCACGCATCAGCTCAAGAGCGCGCCGCTGAACTAGCTGCCGCCATATTCCGGGCAAGGGTGAGGCGGTGGCACGGGCGCTTCGGCTATGATGCTGGCCTGACTGTTTACCAGGAACACGCATGGCCCTGCACATCGAAACTCCCTTGCTCAACTCGCGCGCCCTGAGCCTGCACAGCGAACGCGCCATCTGGCTCAAGCTCGAAGCCTTGCAGCCGCCCGGCTCCTTCAAGATCCGCGGCATCGGCCTCGCCTGCGAAGAATACGCGCGGCGCGGCGCCAGCCGCTTCGTTTCCTCTTCCGGCGGCAATGCCGGCATCGCCGTCGCCTATGCGGGACGCCAGCTGGGCATTCCCGTCATCGTCGTCGTGCCGGAAACGACGAGCGAACGGGCCAAGGCCCTGATCACCCAGGAAGGCGCCGAAGTCATCGTGCACGGCGCCGCCTGGCAGGAAGCCAACGCGCTGGCGCAATCGATGCTCACGCCGCAAGACGCCTTTTTGCACCCGTTCGACGACCCGCTGCTGTGGCAGGGCCATGCCGGCATGATCGATGAAGTGGCCCGCGCTGGCCTGAAACCGGACGCCGTCGTGCTGTCGGTGGGCGGCGGCGGCCTGCTGGCCGGCGTGGCCGAGGGCTTGCAGCGCAACGGCTGGGATGACGTGGCCATCGTGGCCGTGGAAACGCAAGGCGCCGCCTCGCTGGCGGCGGCCGTGGCCGCGCGCGAGCACGTGGCCCTGCCGGCCGTGAGCAGCATCGCCACCTCGCTGGCCGCGCGCCAGGTCTGCGCGCAGGCATACGCCATCAGCCAGTCCCGCCTGCTGCACAGCGTGGTGGTGTCGGACCGTGCCGCCGTCGACGCCTGCCAGCGCTTCATCACCGACCAGCGCCTGGTGGTGGAACCGGCCTGCGGCGCGGCGCTGGCGGCCGTCTACGGCAAGGCGCCGGAACTGGCGCCCTACCGCAATGTGCTCGTCATCGTCTGCGGCGGCGTGACGGCCACCACGCAGCAGCTCGACCACTGGAGCGCCACCCTGTAGTCGCTACGGCGCCGCCTCGCGCAGCGCCACGCCGTCGCGGCCCTGTCCCTTGGCGACGTACAGGGCCTGGTCGGCCAGGTCCAGCAACTGCGCCGGCGTCAGCGCGCCCTCGCGGAAGATGGCCATGCCGACGCTGGTCGTCACCGGCAGCGGGCCGCCGGCCAGCGCAAACGGCTGGCGGATGGCCTCGACGATCTTGGCGCCGATCTGGCGCACTTCGGCCGCGCCGTTCACGCCTTCGAGAATGATCACGAATTCATCGCCGGCCAGGCGCGCCACCAGGTCGCTGGCGCGCACGCTGCGCACCAGCCGCGCGGCGAACTCCTTGAGCACCTCGTCGCCCGCCTTGTGCCCCAGGCTGTCGTTGATGGCCTTGAAACGGTCGATATCGAGATACGCCAGCGCCATCGGCGCGCGTGCTGCCCGCGTGCGCTGCATGCTCAATTCCAGCTGCTCGTCAAAACGGCGCCGGTTGGCGATGCCCGTCAGGATATCCGTGGCGGCGGCGAACTGCAGCGCCGTGTGCACGGCCCTGGTCTTGGTGATTTCGTGGATCAGGCCATACACGCCTTCCACCGCGCCGCTCTCGCCCACATCGGGCACGTAACTGGTCTGGAAGGCGCGCTGGCCTGCGTCTCCGTCGCCGCCGATGGTAAATTCATAGTCGACCTCCTCGCCCGCGAAGGCGCGCCGCAGGTATTGCTCGCGCAGCTGGTAGGCTTCCTCGCCCAGCACCTCGCGGATCGACTGCATCATGCTTTCCCGCCGCGATCTGCCGAACCATTTTTCAAACGTCGCGTTGATGAACTGGTAGCGGTGCTCGCGGTCGATGTAGACGATCACCACGGGCACGTGGTCCGTCAGCAGCTTCAGGCGCCGCTCGCTGTCGCGCGTCTGCGCCTCGGCGATTTCGCGCTCGGCCACCAGCGAGTAAAAATCGCGGCTCAAGTCGCCGATCTCGTCACGCCGCCCGATCTGCAGCGCCTCGATGCCCAGGCGCTGGCGGCGGATTTCATGCACATGGCGGCGCAGCCGCTCCAGAGGCTGCAACAGGCGCAGCACCACGCGCCAGCCGGCCAGGCCCGCCAGCGCCGCCAGCAGCACGGCGGCCAACAGGATCTTGCTGCGGATGGCGTGCAGCGGCGCGAACGCGTCGCGCATGGGATACACGGACGCCAGTATCCAGCCCGTCGAGGCGATGCGGTGGTAGGCAAACAGCGCATCGACGCCTTGCGTGGTGGTGCCCGTCAGCCAGCCCTCGAAACCCTGCAAGGCGCGCCGCGTGGGCACGCTGATGGGACCATGCGCCTCGATATGCTGCATGATGCGCGACTTGTCGGGATGCTCGACGATGATGCCTTCGCCGGTCATGATGTACAGGTAGCCGCCCGTGCCCGGCTTGAGGGCGCCGAGGCGGCCCAGGAAATCGGGCTGGCGCAGGTTGACGCTGGCGGCCAGCACATAGCGCATGGCGCCGTGCGCGTCGAACACGGGTTGCGTCACCACCACCAGGGGCATGCCGGAAATGCTGCCGTTGAGCGGCGCCGAGATCACCGAGCGCCGGGTCGCCAGCGTCTGTTCAAAGTAAGAGCGGCCCTTCACGTTCAGCCCCGCCTGCGGCTTGAAGGGACTCACGCTGGCCAGCACGGCCCCGTCGATGCCGACCACGCCGGCCGTATAGAATTCCTTGCCCAGCACCGTTTGCGCGGCCAGGAAACGCTGCAGGCTGGCGCCGTCGTGCGCGCCGCCGGCCGCCAGGCTGTCGGCGATGGCGCGCAGCACGTTGCGCTTCGCGCCGAGTTCCTCGTCGATGAAGACGGCGGCGCTGGCCAGCGACACGTACTGCTGGCGCCCCGTCACGTCGCGCATGCCCCGTTCGGCCACGGACAGGGTGGCCAGCGCCAGCGACGCCACGGCAGCGAGCACGAGCAGGAAGACGACCACGCTCATGCGCGCCTTCAGGCTGGCCGGCAGGCGCCGGCGCAGCCGTTTTCGCCAGCTCATCACTGGCGCTGCTGCAAAAGCCGGCAAATGCGCGCGACCGACTCGTCCAGCGCCAGGGTGCCCGTGTCCAGGGTCAGCGCGGCCGCCAGCGGCGCTTCATAGGGCGCGGAAATGCCCGTGAATTGCGCCAGCTGCCCCGCGCGTGCCTTTTCATACAGGCCCTTGGGATCGCGCGCCTCGCACACGGTCAGCGGCGTACTGACGTGGACTTCGATGAAATGCGCTGCGCCGATGATGGCGGCGGCCATGGCCCGGTCGGCGCGGTAGGGCGAAATGAAGGCGGCGATGACGGTCAATCCCGCCCCGTTCATCAGGCGCGCCACTTCGGCCGTGCGGCGGATGTTTTCATGCCGGTCTGCCGGCGTAAAACCCAGGTCGCGGTTCAAGCCATGGCGCAGCTGGTCGCCGTCGAGCACCGCCACGGCGCGCCCCTGCGCCTTGAGCTGGCGCGCCAGCGCATCGGCGATGGTGGACTTGCCGGCCCCGCTCAAGCCCGTCAGCCACACCGTGTCATGTTGTCCTTTTGTCATCGCATCGCCTCTCCCCTTGTAGAGCTGGCAATATAACAAAGCCGCGCGGGAAAGGACAGATGATCAGGCCGCGCTGCGGGCCTCAAGCAGCAACTGTCGTATCTCCGGCACGCAGGAACCGCAATTGCCGCCCGCCTTGACGCAGGCCGTCACCTGGGCCGTCGTGGTCAGCTTCTGTTCCACGATGGCCGCGCAAATGGTGTTGCGCCCCACGCCAAAGCACGAGCACACGGTGGGCCCGGCATCCATGCCCTTGCCGATGGGCTGGCCCAGCAGCACGCCGGCGCGATCAAGCGCATCCATCTGCGCATGCGCAAACAGGCCCGCCAGCCAGCTGCGCGACGGCAGGTCGGGACGGGGCGAGACATACACGCATTGCGCGATGCGCCCCTCCTCCAGGTGCACGGCGCGGTACACGCCGGCGCTGGCATCCGCGTAATCGAGCCAGTCGGCGTTGTCGTCCGTGACGCCCAGCAAGGCGCGCGCCCAGGCGCCCAGATCATCGATGCGCTGGCGGCCCGCCAGTTCGTAGCGCAGGAATTGCTCGCCCTGGATGCGCGTCCAGTGCGCCACGCCGTCGAGAATCAAAGGCGTGCGGCTCAGGACAAACGCATGCCAGTGCACGCGGAACTGCTCGATGCGCACGGGCGTGTGCTTGAATTCCGGTTCGCCCGAGACGGGATCGACGACCGGATTGACGACGGCGCCCACGCGCGCATCGGACGCGTTGGCGTCGCTCCAGTGGATCGGCACGAAGACCTGGCCGCGCGCGATGCCGCCGCCATGCACGACGCGCGCCACCATCGCGCCCCAGGCGCTGGAAATGCGCGCCAGTTCGCCCTCGCGCACGCTGTACAGCAGCGCATCCTGCGGGTGGATGTCGATGAACGCTTCGGCGACGTGGCCCGACAGTTTCGCCGCCTTGCCCGTGCGCGTCATCGTATGCCACTGGTCGCGCACCCGGCCCGTGTTCAGGATCAGCGGATAATCTTCGTCGGGCACGTTGCGCGGCGCGCGCGGCGCCGTCGGCACGAAGCGCGCGCGCCCGTCCGCATGGGCGAAGCGGCCGTCGCCGAACAGCCGCGCCCGGCCCTGCGGCCACTGCTGCGGCGCCAGCGCGTCGTACTGCGCGGCGTTCAGCGCCACCAGGTGCGACAGATTGAACAGCCGCGCCGTCTCTGCCGCGTTGCGGAACGCGGACAGGCGCGCGTGTTCGTCGAAGATGGCCTGTGGCGCCGTGAAATCGAAGCCGGCAAAACCCATGCGCCGCGCCACGTCGCACAGCACGTCCCAATCGGCGCGCGCCTCGCCCGGCGCCGGCAAGAAGGCGCGCTGGCGCGAGATGCGGCGCTCCGAGTTCGTCACTGTGCCGTCCTTCTCGCCCCAGCCCAGGGCCGGCAGCAGCACGTCGGCATGGGCGTTCGTGTCCGACCCGGCGCTGATGTCCGACACCACCACCAGCGCGCATTTGGCCAGCGCGCGGCGCACCTGGTCGGCGTCCGGCATGCTGACCAGCGGATTGGTGGCGATGATCCACACGGCTTTGACTTTACCCGCCTCGATCGCGTGGAACAGGTCCACCGCCTTCAAGCCAGGCTTGTTCGCCATGCGCGGCGAGTCCCAGAAGGTTTGCACGGTCTCGCGGTGCAGCGGATTATCCAGTTCCAGATGCGCCGCCAGCATGTTGGCCAGGCCGCCCACTTCGCGCCCGCCCATGGCGTTCGGCTGGCCCGTGAGCGAGAACGGCCCCATGCCGGGCTGGCCGATGCGCCCCGTCGCCAGGTGGCAGTTGATGATGCTGTTGACCTTGTCCGTGCCGGAGGACGACTGGTTCACGCCCTGCGAAAAGGCCGTGACGACCTTGCGCGTGGCGGCAAACGCCTGGTAAAACGCCAGCAAGGCTTGCGGGTCGACCTTGCAGATGCGCGCCACCTGCAAGGGGTCGCCGCAGTCCGCATGGGCGGCCGCCAGCGCTTCGTCGAGTCCCGCGCTATGCCGCGTGACGAAAGCGTCATTGACCACGCCTTGCTGCGCCAGGTAGCACAGCAAGCCGTTGAACAGCCACACGTCCGTGCCCGGTTTCACGGGCAGGTGCAAATCGGCCAGCTCGCAGGTGGCCGTGCGGCGCGGGTCGATCACCACCAGCTTCATCTCCGGCCGGCTTTCGCGGATGCGGGCGATGCGCTGGAACAGGATCGGGTGGCACCAGGCCGTGTTCGAGCCCACCAGCACGACCATGTCCGCCAGTTCCAGGTCTTCATAGCAGCCGGGCACGATGTCCTCGCCGAACGCGCGCTTGTGGCCGGCCACGGCCGACGACATGCACAGGCGCGAATTGGTGTCGATGTTCGCGCTGCCCACGTAGCCCTTCATGAATTTGTTGGCCACGTAATAATCTTCCGTCAGCAGCTGGCCCGAGACGTACAGGGCGACGGCGTCGGGGCCGTGCTCGTCGATGATGGCGCGCAGGCCGCCGGCCACCTGATCCAGCGCGGCATCCCAGGAAGCGCGCCGCAGCACGCCGTCGACGCGCACCTGCGGCTGCAGCAAACGGTTTTCCAGGCCCAGGGTGTCGCCCAAGGCCGAGCCTTTCACGCACAGCTTGCCCAGGTTGGCCGGATGGCTGGCGTCGCCGGCGATGCGGATGGCGCCGTCGGGCAGGCGTGTCGCTTCCACGCCGCAGCCGACGCCGCAATACGGGCAAGTGGTTTTCACGGGCGTGCAAGTGGTCATGGGGGTATCCTGTTGGTCGCTGTCAGGCGGCCTGGGCGCACAGCGCCTGGCCAAACAATAAATGGGCGCGCAGCTTGCTGATGTCGCGGCGCTGCTGGATCAGGTCGAAATACCAGGGACCGTCCTGCACGTCGCCATACAGCACGGCGCCGGCCAGGCGGCTGCCCTGCACCACCAGGCGCTTGTAGACGCCACGCCTCGGATCGCGCAGCACCAGGTCTTCGCTGCCCTCGCCGCCGATGATGTCGCCGGCCGAATACAGGTCGATGCCCGTCACTTTCAATTTGGTGGCGCTGGCTTGCTGCACGTAGCGGCGGTGTCCCGCGCCGGCCAGGTGCGCGCCGCACACGCGCGCCTGTTCCCAGATGGGCGCGACCAGGCCGAAGGTGGCGCGCCGGTGCTGCACGCATTCGCCCACGGCGTACACGCGCGGATCGTAGCTTTGCAGGCAGTCGTCGACGACGATGGCCCGCTCGCAGTGCAGGCCGGCCGCCTGCGCCAGCGCGATGTTGGGGCGCACGCCGGCCGTCATCACCACCAGGTCGGCGGGAATGCTGCTGCCGTCCGCAAACTGCACGCCTTCCACGCGGGCGCGGCCCAGGATGGCCGACGTTTGCGCCTGCATCAGGAAGCGCAGGCCGCGCGCTTCCAGCGCCGACTTGAGCAACATCGATGCGGGCGCGTCGAGCTGCTGGTTCATCAGGGCGCCGCTCATGTGCACCACCGTCACGTCCATGCCCTGCCGCTGCAGGCCGTTGGCCGCTTCCAGTCCCAGCAAGCCGCCGCCGATGACGACCGCGTGGCGGTGCTGGCGCGCCGCCCGCAGCATGGTGTCGACGTCGTCGATGTCGCGAAAACCGATCACGCCGGGCAGCTCGTGGCCCGGCACGGGCACGATGAAGGGCGTGGAACCGGTGGCCAGCAGCAGGCGGTCATAGCGCACCTCGATGCCGGACAGCGCTTGCACCGTGCGCGCCTGGCGGTCGATGTGTACCACGGGGTCGCCCGCGTGCAGGGTGATGCCGTTGTGCGCATACCAGTCGCGCGTGTGCAGCATGATGTCGTCCACCGTCTTTTCGCCGGCCAGCACCGGGGACAGCAGGATGCGGTTGTAATTGCCGTGCGGTTCAGCACCGAACACGGTGATGTCGTACAGGTCCGGCGCGAGTTTCAAGAGTTCCTCGACCGTGCGCATGCCGGCCATGCCGTTGCCGACCACGACTAAAGACGGCCGTGCGGCGGTGTTCATATGGCCACCCACACCATGCCGCCGAACACGCGCGCCGGCCAGGCGGCGACCGAGTGTTCAGGCGCTTCGATGCACTCGCCGCTGGCCAGGTCGAAGTGCTGCTTGTAGATCGGCGACGCTACCACGACGCGCTCGCCGATGCTGCCCACCAGGCCGCGCGAGAGCACGGAAGCGCCCGCGTTCGGGTCGACATTGTCGATGGCGTACACGCGCGGCGCGGCATCGCCGACGCGGAACACGGCCACGTGGCGGCCGCCCAGCAGCGCGCACACGCCCGTGTCGGGCACGATGTCAGTCAGGGGGCAGATGGCCACCCAGTTGTCGGCGCTGGTGCTGTTCAATTCATTCATTGCATTCATGGCTCACGCCTCCACGGCAAGGATGGGGATGACGGTGCTGCGGCGTTCCATCTCGGTGGCGGGCCGGATCTGGCCCCGCTCTTCGACGAACACCACGTTTTCATCGTTCTTCCCGCTGTTGACGAAATGGCGGAAACGCTGGCGCACGGCGGGATTGGAGACGGCTTCCTGCCACTCGCAGGCATAGGTGTCGACCACATGCTGCATGTCCGCTTCCAGCTCGGCGCCCAGGCCCAGGCTGTCGTCGATGATGACGCGCTTGAGATAATCGAGGCCCCCTTCGAGATTGTCGCGCCACACGCTGGTGCGCTGCAGGCGGTCCGCCGTGCGCACGTAGAACATCAGGAAGCGGTCGACATAGCGCACCAGGGTGTCTTCGTCCAGATCGGACGCCAGCAATTCCGCGTGGCGCGGCTTCATGCCGCCATTGCCGCACACGTACAGGTTCCAGCCTTTTTCCGTGGCGATCAGGCCGATGTCCTTGCCCTGCGCCTCGGCGCATTCGCGCGTGCAGCCGGACACGCCGAACTTGATCTTGTGCGGCGTGCGCAAGCCCTTGTAGCGGTTTTCCAGCTGGATCGCAAAGCCCACGCTGTCGGCCACGCCATAGCGGCACCAGGTGGAACCGACGCAGGATTTGACCGTGCGCAGCGACTTGCCGTAGGCGTGGCCCGATTCGAAGCCGGACGCGATCAGCTCTTCCCAGATGGCGGGCAACTGGTCGACGCGCGCACCGAACAGGTCGACCCGCTGGCCGCCCGTGATCTTCGTATAGAGACCGTATTTTTTCGCCACCATGCCCACGGCGATCAAACCGTCGGCCGTCACTTCGCCGCCCGGCATGCGGGGCACGACGGAATACGTGCCATCCTTCTGGATATTGCCGAGGAAATAGTCGTTACTGTCCTGCAGGCTGGCGTGCACGGGCGACAGCACGAAATCGTTCCAGCAAGACGCCAGGATATTCGCCGCCACGGGCTTGCACACGTCGCAGCCCAGGCCCTGTCCATGCGCGGCCAGCAGTTCGCCGAAGCTGCGGATCTTGCCCACGCGGACCAGGTGATGCAGTTCCTGGCGCGAGTAGGCAAAGTGTTCGCACACGTGGTTGTTGACGGCCAGACCCTGCTTCTGCATTTCCGCCTTCATGATCTGCGTCACCAGGGGCACGCAGCCGCCGCAGGCCGTGCCGGCCATTGTGCAGCTCTTGAGGGCACCGATGGTGGTGGCGCCCCCGGCGACGGCCGCGCACAGCGCGCCTTTCGACACGTCGTTGCACGAGCAGATTTGCGCCGCCTCGGGCAAGGCGTCGACGCCCAGTCCCGCCTTTTGCCGGCCGTCCGCCTGCGGCAGAATAAGGAATTCAGGGAACTCGGGCAGCTCGATCTTGTTGAGCATCATCTGCAAGAGCGTGCCGTATTCGCTGGCGTCGCCCACCATCACGCCGCCCAGCAGGTACTTGCCGCAGTCGGAAACGACGATCTTCTTGTAGATCTGCTTGCGCTCGTCCATGAACTGGTAGGAGCGGCTGCCCGGCGCATTGCCGTGCGGGTCGCCCAGGCTGGCCACGTCCACGCCCATCAGTTTGAGCTTGGTGCTCATGTCGGCGCCCTTGAACGACGCTTCGCCCTCCTCCTGCAACAGGTGGCGGGCAGCGATGCGCGCCATCTCGTAGCCGGGCGCCACCAGGCCGAACACCAGGCCGCCCCACAGCGCGCATTCGCCGATGGCATAGATGTCCGGGTCGGACGTGACGCAGCTGTCGTCGATGGCGATGCCGCCGCGCGGTCCCACCTCCAGGCCGCAGGCGCGCGCCAGTTCGTCGCGCGGGCGGATGCCGGCCGAGAAGACGATCATGTCCGCTTCCAGGTGGCTGCCGTCGGCGAACTGCATGCGGTGCGTGGCTGATTCGCCGTCAACGATGGCCAGCGTATTCTTTTGCGTGTGCACGGTCACGCCCAGTTCCTCGATCTTGCGGCGCAGGACGCGCGCGCCGCCTTCATCCACCTGCACGGCCATCAGGCGCGGCGCGAATTCCACCACGTGGGTGTCGAGTTTCAGGTCGCGCAAGGCTTTCGCGCATTCGAGGCCCAGCAGTCCCCCGCCGATCACCACGCCCGTTTTTGACTTTCCGCCCCAGGCCAGCATGGCTTCCAGGTCTTCGATGGTGCGGTAGACGAAGCAGCCATCGCGCTCCTTGCCCGGCAGCGGCGGCACGAACGGCGTGGAGCCGGTGGCGAACACCAGCTTGTCGTAGCCCAGCACTTCACCCGTGCTGGCCGTGACGGTTTTCGCCGCGCGGTCGATGGACACGGCCCGCGCATTGAGCTTCAGGACGACGTTGCCCTTGTCGAAGAAGCCGGGCGCCACCAGCGACAGGTCCTCAGCCGACTTTCCGCTGAAAAATTCGGACAGGTGCACCCGGTCGTAGGCGGGGCGCGGCTCTTCGCACAAGACCGTCACGGACAGGTGCGGCGCGTTGTCCAGGGCCAGGCGTTCGAGGAATTTGTGGCCGACCATGCCATGGCCGAGGACGACGATGTTCAAGGGGTGGTTCATTGTTCTCTCCTCAGGCTGCGGCCATGTTCGGTTCGGCCGCTTCGCGGGTAAAGCGCACGGCGATGGCGCACAGGGCCGAGATCACCACCAGCGCGCTGAGGATGATCAGCGTCTGGCGGATGTCGCCCGTGCCCTTCATCAGGAAGCCGGCCGCCACGGCGCCCACGTTGCCGCCGGCGCCGATGATGCCGGCCACGCCGCCGAGAGCCTTGCTGTCGATGAAGGGCACCAGGGCGTAGGTGGCGCCGCACGCCATGTGGGTGAACAGACCGAAGACCAGCATGGCGATGACGGCCCAGGTGACGCTGTCGACCTTGGCAAACCACAGCAGGCCCACGCCTTCGCCTATCATCAGCATGAACAGCAGGGTCACGCGGCTGTTCAGGTTGCCGCGCAGGGCCAGTTTGTCGGACATCCAGCCGCCCAAAGCGCGGGCAAACAGGGCCAGCAAGCCGAAGCTGCCGGCGGCCAGACCGGCCGATTTCAACGACAGGCCGAAATGGTCGACGTAGTACACGGCGGCGATGTTGTGGATGAAGATTTCAATGCCGAAGCAGGCGCCGTAGGTGACGAACAGCAGCCACACGCGATAATTGCCGCTGGCGGCCTTGAAGCTGTCCCAGCCACCGCTTTTGCCACCACCTTTTCCCCCGTCGATGGCCACGCCGGCGGCGCGCAAGTCCGAGTAATTACCTTCCGGGCAATCCTGCGTATAGCGCCAGTACAGCACGGCCATCACCAGCATCAGCACGCCCGGCACCAGCAGGGCCACGCGCCAGCCCAGCGATTCGGACACGCCCAGCATCAGCACGGCGCCGAGCAGCAGCGGCATCAGCGCCTGCGCCGCGCCGCCGCCCGCATTGCCCCAGCCGGCGGCGGCCGCATTCGCCGTGCCGACGACGCGGGGGGCGAACATGACGGACGTGTGATATTGCGTGATGACAAAGCTGGCGCCGACGGCGCCGATGCCCAGGCGGAAGAACAGAAAGCTTTCATAGCTTTGCGATGCGGCCACGCCCAGCACGGGAATGGCGCCCAGCAGCAGCAAGCCCGTGTAGGTCTTGCGCGGGCCGTAGCGGTCGCACAAGGGGCCCACGATCAGGCGCACGAGGATGGTGATGGCGACGGCCGCGATATTGATGTTCGCCACTTGCGCCAGGGACAGGCCGAACTCGCCCTTGATGACCGGCATCAGCGGTGCGCAGGCGAACCAGGCGAAGAAACACACGAAAAATGCCATCCACGTCAGGTGGAATGCCCGCATGGGCGGCGTGGCGAGGGAGAAGAGCGCGATGCTTGTTGCTTTTTGGCTAGCCATGATGGTTTCCCGAAGTATCCCGAAAATAACAAAGATGCAAACAAAACGGCGCCCGCCCCCGCCGATGAAAAAATCAGCCAGAGCGGACGCCGTTGTCCAGGTGGTCCGTCGTTGGACCGTTGTCAAGTTTATTCAAGGGATCGCCGTTGATCCGTATCTCCTGTTTAGCAAGCGCCGTGCCAGGCCTGCTTCAGGGGCCGGCCTGCCTATTTGTACGGACTTTGCGCCAGATCATGGCACCTGGCGGTGCAGGCACGCCTCTTCTTGGTGCGCCAAGGAACTCGAAAGTGGCAATGATTGTCTAATTACTATTGAGTTCATGAAGCGGAGGCCGGCATGGTCGGGCAACTGCGGCAATGGCAGCCACGGCGCGGCATGGCGCGTGCGCTGGCGTGCGTCTGCGTGGGTGCGCTCTTGATCACCTGGAGTAACACTGCTGCGGCACAAGATGGCGCCGCCGAACCCAGGGAACACAGTGAACTGGACGCGACCGTGTTCGCGCCGTTCCACGCCGCGCGCGGCGGGCGGGTCACGCAGGCGCGCAGCGCGCAGTCACGTACATTTATTGTGCGCCTCACCTATCCGGACGCAGGCCGCCCCCATGCGGTGCGCTGGGCCTTGACCTTGTCCGGCCCCGGCCCGCAAGGGGCCGTGCTGCGGCGCTGGTCGGGCACGGAACAGGTGGGCGCCGGCGGCCGGAGCATCACCCTGCCCTGGGATGGCCGCGCCGATGCCGATGCCCGCGAACGGCGCATGCTGGCGCCGGACGGCTTGTACCAACTGCGCCTGCTGGCCGTGGCCGATGCCGGCACGCCGCACGAGGCGCAGGTGGAACAGCAATGGCAAATCCAGGTGCAGCGGGGCCCCAGCACGGCGCCCAGGGTGCCCGCCTTCCACGCCGGCCTGCAGCAGCTGCCCAGCCTGGAAGGCCAGCCCGGATACCGCATCGTCTACGCCAACCTGCACAGCCAGACGCGCCACAGCGACGGCGGCGCGGCACTGAACGACTGCCATGGCGCGCAGGAACCGCAGACGGCGCCGTTCGGCCCCATCGATGCCTATAAATATGCGCAGGATCACGGCCTGGACGCCCTGCTGACGTCCGAGCACAACCATATGTACGACGGCTCGGACGGCACCAACAGCGCGGCCGAGCCAGCCGAAGCGAAGGCCCTGTACCAGACGGGTCTGGCCGAAGCGGCCGCCTACACTGCGGCGCACCCCGGCTTCCTGGCCCTGTACGGCATGGAATGGGGCGTCATCAACAAGGGCGGCCATCTGAACATTTTGAATAGCGACCAGTTGCTGGGCTGGGAAAGGAATGCCCAGGGCGAACTGCTGGCCGACGTGGAAACGCCGAAAAGCGACTACGCCGCCCTGTATGCGCTGATGCGCGAACGGGGCTGGATAGGCCAGTTCAACCACCCTGCCTATGCGGGCCAGTTTCTCGTCAACGGCCAGCCGCTCGGCTACACGCCGGACGGCGACGCGGCGATGGTGCTGTGCGAAGTGATGAACACGTCGGCCTTTTCCACCAACGACGAGGAAACGGAAACGCGGCGCAGCAACTACGAGGCGGCCTGCAACCGGGCCCTGACGGCCGGCTACCACGTGGCCTTCAGCAGCAACCAGGACAACCACTGCGCCAACTGGGGCGCGTCATACGGCAACAGGACGGCCGTGCTGGTGGCCAGCCCGGCCGCCGGCATGCCCGTTTCACGCGACAGCTTCCTCGATGCGCTGCGCGCGCGCCGCGTCTACGCCACCATGGACAAGCACGCGCAACTGCTGTTCACGGCGAATGGCAAGCTGATGGGCGAGCGTTTCGACAATCGCGGGCCGCTGCACCTGGCCACCAGTTTCAGCAACAGCACGGGACGGCAAGCGGCGGCCGTCGCCATCTTCCACGGCGTGCCGGGCGGCAATGGCTCCGTCACGGCCATATCGGACCAGGCCGAGGTCACCGTCACGCCCGCGCCCGGCCCCCATTTCTATTACGCGCGCCTGACGCAGGATGACGGCAACATCGTCTGGTCGGCGCCCGTGTGGGTGATGCAGGGTCCGGAATCCTGAGCGCATGGCGCCGTGCCGGCAATCCGGGCCCATCCGTACGCCAGCGAACTGACGGAAAGGCGATAAGCATGTTCTTATCAGTAATGGTCAGGCCATTCGTGTCGGCCCATACTGAAAGAGGAGTCTCTGATGAACAAGCAAATCGTCGTATCCGCACTGATCGCGGCCCTGGCAGCAGGCAGCGCGTCGGTATCGGCCCAGGATCGCCATGACCAGAATGACCACGGACCGCAACGGCAAGAGCAACGCGGCGATGCCGGGCGCGACCACATGGACAACGGCGGCCAGCGTGGCAACAACGGCCGCGGGCATGCCAACGGGCACCAGAACAATGGCGCCAAGCATGCCGGCAATCGCGGCGTCGGCCCACGGCATGACCTGTACAAGGGCAACCGCCTGCCGGCCCAGTACCGCAGCAAGCAGCATGTCGTCAGCGACTGGCGCGGCCGCCACCTCAGCGCCCCGCCGCGCGGCCACCAGTGGGTGCAGGTCGACGGCGACTATGTGCTGATGGCCGTGGCCACGGGCGTGATCGCGCAAATCATCCTCGGCAATTAAGCGCGGCATGTAATAGCCGCTCTTGACGCCTGCCAGCGCCGCAGAAAATACGGCCTGGCGATCCAGCAGCGAACATTATAGGAAATACATGCCAAAGCTACACTAATACCTACGTCACACTGGTTCCTCAAAGCAATCCATGGCACTATGGCTGCGCCGTTTTGCCTGCAACACGGCCTCCATCGGACCAACCAGGAACCCACCATGTCGTCATATCGCACTCTCGCCGGCAGCATGCTGCTCGGCCTGGCCGCAGCGGGCATTGCCCATGCGCAAGCTCCCGCCCCTGCCGCCGCCAACACCGATCCCCATTTATGGCTGGAAGAAGTCCTCGGCGACAAGCCGCTGGCCTGGGTCAAACAGCACAATGCCGTCACCACGAAGGAACTGGAAAGCCAGCCCGGCTTCCCGGCCCTGCAGGCGCGCCTGAAAACCATCCTCAACTCGAAGGAACGCATTCCCTACGTCAGCAAGGAAGGCGAGTACTACTACAATTTCTGGCGCGACGCCCAGCACGTGCGCGGCATCTGGCGCCGCACCACCCTGGCGCAGTACCAGCTGGCGGAACCGGCATGGGAAACCGTGATCGACCTCGACCAGCTGGCCGCCGGCGAGCATGAAAACTGGGTCTGGGGCGGCGCCTCCTGCCTGTATCCGAAGGGCGAACGCTGCCTCATTTCCCTGTCACGCGGCGGCGGTGACGCCAAGGTGGTGCGCGAATACGACGTGACCAGGCGCGCCTTCGTCGACGGCGGCTTCAGCCTGCCGGAAGCGAAGGGCAGCGCCAGCTGGATCGACCAGGACACGCTGTTCGTGTCCACCGATTTCGGCCCCGGCTCGATGACCAGCTCCGGCTACCCGCGCATCATCAAAGAGTGGCAGCGCGGCACGCCGCTGGCGCAGGCGCACACCTTGTATGAAGCCAAGCCCGACGACCTGAGCGCGGGCGCCTACAAGGATTTCACGCCCGGGCACGAGCACCAGTTCATCGAACGGCAAATCGATTTCTACAGCGGCGAAACCTTCTTGCGCGACGGCGCGGACCTGAAGAAAGTGCCGAAGCCGGACGACGCGACGGCCTTCACCGTGCGCGATCAATTGATCATCACCCTGCGCTCGGACTGGAAAGTCAACGGCAAGACCTACCTGCAAGGCTCGCTGCTGGCCACCGATTTGAAGGACTTCATGCAAGGCAAGCAGGAGCTGGAAGTGCTGTACGCGCCCACGGCCACGTCGTCGCTGGACAATGTCACGGCGACCAAATCGGCCATCCTCGTCACCACCCTGGACAAGGTCAAGAACCGCCTGACGGAACTGCGCCACGTGAACGGCAAGTGGCAGCGCCGCGCCGTCGATGCGCCGAAGCTGGGCACCCTGGCCGTCAGCGCGCTCGACCCGGTCGACTCGGAGCAGTACTTCCTGACGGTGACCGACTTCCTCAATCCGACCACCCTGTACCTGGCCACGGCGGGCAGTGACAAGCGCACGAAAATCAAGTCGCTGCCCGCCTACTACGATGCGGCGCCGTACAAGGTGGAGCAGTTCGAATCGACGTCGAAGGACGGCACCAAAGTGCCGTATTTCGCCATCATGAACAAGAAGACGAAGTTCGACGGCCGCAACCCCACGGTGCTGTATGGCTATGGCGGCTTCGAAGTGTCGCTCAAACCGAGCTACAGCGGCACCACGGGCGTGGCCTGGCTGGAAAAAGGCGGCGTGTACGTGCTGGCGAATATCCGCGGCGGCGGCGAGTTCGGCCCCCGCTGGCACCAGGCGGCGCTGAAGGAAAACCGCCAGCGCGCGTATGACGATTTCATCTCGGTGGCGCAGGATCTGATCAAGCGCAAGGTCACCAGCCCGCGCCACCTGGGCATCATGGGCGGCAGCAATGGCGGCCTGCTGACGGGCGCCGTGCTGGTGCAGCGTCCCGATTTGTTCAACGCCGTCGTCAGCCAGGTGCCGCTGCTCGACATGCGCCGCTATAACAAGATGCTGGCCGGCGCCTCGTGGATGGGAGAATACGGCGACCCGGACGTACCGGAACAATGGGCGTACATCAGCAAGTACTCGCCGTACCAGAACGTCTTCAAGGATAAAAAGTATCCGCGCGTGCTGTTGACCACCTCGACGCGCGACGACCGGGTCCACCCCGGCCATGCGCGCAAGATGGTGGCGAAGATGGAAGAGCAAGGCCACGACGTGCTGTACTGGGAAAACACGGAAGGCGGCCACGCGGGCGCCGCCAACAACGACCAGCAGGCGCTGATGTGGGCGCTGACCTACACCTTCCTGCACGAGCAGCTGAAGTAAGTGGTGATGTCGGATTACGCGTTCCGCTAATCCGACCTACCGGGCTGTCGGTCGGCGTAGGCCGGCGTAGGTCGGCGTAGGTCGGCTTAGCCCAACGGGCGTAAGCCGACAACATAGTTGAAGCGGCCCGTACGCATGACCTACTTCGCCTGCGCGCTGGGCCGCTCGGCGATACGGTCGCGGTAGGCTTGCAAGTTCTGCAACCCTTCCGCGCCCGGACGGTATTTCATCAGGCCGCGCACGAATTCCAGCGCGCAGAAGGCCGTGATGTCGGCAATCGTAAACCGCTCGCCGGCGATGTAGGGCTGGTGGGCCAGCACCTGGTCCAGCCATTGCGCCGTCTCGCGCAGCTTGCCCGCCTGCGCCGTGGCGAAATCGGGAAACTGCGGGTTTTCCAGCGCCACCAGGGCCGGGTGGCCGTGGCGCGCCCAGTTGGCGGCGGCGCTGAACAGGTGCAGTTCCACGCGGCGGTCGGCCATTTCGATAAATGCGCGCTCCTCGAATCCCTCGCCCATCAGATTGGGCTGCGGCTGCAAGCCTTCCAGGTAGGTGCAGATGGCGCGCGTCTCGGTCAGCACGCGCCCGTCGTCCAGTTCCAGTACGGGCACGCGACCCAGCGGGTTTTTCGCCAGGAAGGCGGGATCGCGGTGCTGGCCCGCCATCAGGTCGAGCGCCACTTCCTCGATGCCGGTGATGCCCTTTTCGGCGATGAACATGGTGACGCGGCGCGGATTGGGCGTGCGGGGGCTGATAGTCAGTTTCATGTGCTTGGGTCTCGTCTCGTTATGGTGGCGGCCAATCAGCTGCGGGACTGGCCTGCGGCAGTACAGTCAGGCGTCCATCATACCAGCGCACCGCCATGGTGCGGCGCCCCTGGCGCGTTGACTTTGCCCCCGTTTCGCCTTAGATTGCTGTACGGGAACGCTGGCCGCCAGTTCCAGCGATGTCCCCCACACGTCATCAACGCCCGCAGCCTATCCGGCTGGCGGGCGTTTTATCCATGCACCAAGGGCATACCATGCATCGCACACCGACTCCGCGCTTCCGGCGCAGCCAACTGGCCGCCGCCGTCCTGGCACTGGCTTCCCTCACCGCAGCCCATGCGGACAATGCCGCTCCCGCCGCCAGGTACGTCTCGGCCAGCCATGCCCCCGGCACCACCACGCAGCTGCCGCGCGGCGTCACGCCCCTGCACTATATCGTGTCGATCACGCCGGACGCCGCCGCCTCTACCTTCAAGGGCGAGGTGGCCATCAAGGTGGCCGTCGACGCGCCGACCGCCAGCATCACCTTCAATGCCTTGAACCTGGCGTTTGCGGCCGCCGCCATCGAAGGCAAGGGCGGCAGCAAGCAGGTGACGCGCAAGATCGAGTTCGATGCGGACAAGCAGACGGCCACCGTGCATTTCGCCGAACCCGTGACGAAGGGCGAGTACCTGCTGCGCATCGATTACAGCGGCAAGATCGGCACGCAGGCCACGGGCCTGTTCTCGCTCGACTACGACACGCCGCAGGGCCGCCAGCGCGCGCTGTACACGCAGTTCGAAAATTCCGATGCGCGCAGCATGCTGCCATCGTGGGATGAACCGGCCTACAAGGCCACCTTCGCGCTCGACGTGGTCGTGCCGAGCAGCCAGATGGCCGTCGGTAACATGCCGATCGCCAGCAGCGAAGAGCTGGGCAATGGCATGAAGCACGTGTACTTCGCCACCACGCCGCGCATGTCGACGTATCTGCTGTTCTTCGGCCTGGGCGACTTCGAGCGGGCGACAACGATGGCCGACGGCACGGAGATCGGCGTCATCACGAAGAAAGGAGCGCTGGCGCAAAGCCGCTTCGCGCTCGACGAGTCGGCTGCCCTGCTGCGCGAATACAACGATTATTTCGGCGTGCGCTATCCGCTGCCCAAGCTCGACAACATCGCCGCGCCGGGCCGCAGCCAGTTCTTCGGCGCCATGGAAAACTGGGGCGCCGTCTTCACCTTCGAATACGGCCTGCTGCTCGACCCGGCCATTTCGACCCAGGCCGACAAGGAAAACATCTACACCACCCTGTCGCATGAAATGGCGCACCAGTGGTTCGGCGACCTGGTCACCATGCGCTGGTGGGACGACCTGTGGCTCAACGAAGGTTTCGCGTCGTGGATGGAAAGCCGCACCACGGAGCGTCTGCACCCGGAGTGGAACACGGCCCTGTCCAGCGTGGGCGGGCGCGAGTCGGCCATGAGCCAGGACGCGCTGCGCACCACGCACCCGGTGGTGCAGCGCATCGCCACCGTGGAGCAGGCCAGCCAGGCCTTCGACGGCATCACCTATCAAAAGGGCGAGGCGGTGATCCGCATGCTCGAAGCGTATGTCGGCGCCGACACGTGGCGCACGGCCGTGCGCAGCTACATGCGCAAGCATGCGTATGGCAATACGGTGTCCGACGACCTGTGGCGTGAAGTCGATGCGGCCGCCGGCAAGCCCGTCAGCGCCATCGCCCATGATTTCACCTTGCAGCCGGGCGTGCCGATGATCACGGTGGGCGAGGCCGTGTGCAGGAACGGCAATACGCGCGTGCGCCTGACGCAGACGGAATTTTCCAAGGACCAGCCGAACAAGAAACCGCTGTCGTGGAAAGTGCCCGTCATCGCCTCGACGGTCGGCAACGGCAAGCTGGCCACGGTGCTGGTCAGGAATGGCAAGGCGACCTTGAACGTGCCCGGCTGCGGCGCCCTGCTGGTGAACGCGGGCCAGAGCGGCTACTACCGCACCGTGTACGCGCCCGCCAACACGCGCGCGCTGGCGCGCAGCTTTGCGCGCCTGGCGCCGATCGACCAGCTGGGCTTGCTGGCGGACAGCCAGTCGCTGGGCCTGGCCGGCGCGCAAAACCTGGCCGATTTCCTGGAACTGGTGAAAGCGACGCCGCTGTCGGCCGATCCGCAGGTGCTGGGCAAGGTGGCCGCCTCCCTGGGCAGCCTGTACGAACAATACGCGGGCGATAGCGCGGAAAGCAAAGCGCGCCAGCAGGCCTTCGGCCGCTTTGCCGTGGCGCGCCTGGCGCCGATGATGGCGCAGACGGGCTGGGAAGCGCGCGCGGGCGAAGCCTCGAGCGTGGCGACGTTGCGCGGCCAGCTGATCGCCATCCTCGGCGACATGGGCGAGCCTGGCGTGATCGCCGAGGCGCGCCGCCGCCATGCGGCCAGCGAGCAAGACCCCGCCGCCATGCCCGCGCCGCTGCGCCGCACCATCCTGGGCGTGGTGGCGCAGCATGCGGACGCCGCCACCTGGGAGCAGCTGCACGCCAGGGCGCGGCAGGAAAAGACGCCGCTGGTGAAGAACCAGCTGTACGACCTGCTGGCCTCGAGCGACGATCCCGTCCTGGCGCGGCGCGCGCTGGCGCTGGCGCTGACGGATGAACCGGGCGTGACGAACAGCCCGGCCATGATCTCGCGCGTGTCGCGCACGCATCCGGAACTGGCCTTCGACTTCGCGCTGGCGCACCTGGAGCAAGTCAATGCGCGCATCGACGCCAGCTCGCGCAGCCGCTACTTCCCGCGCCTGGCCGCCGCGTCGGCGCAGCCGGACATGATCGCCAAGCTGGAAGCGTACGCGCAGGCGCACCTGCCGGCCGGCGCGCGCGGCGACGCCGACAGCTCCGTGGCCGGCATCAAGTACCGCATCAAGCTGCGCGCCGAACGGCTGCCGGCCGTCGATGCGTGGCTGGCAAAACAGGCGGGTTAAGTGCTTTCCCGGCGCCGCGGCGCCGGGAAGTGATGAAAACACAGGCAAAAAAAACCGGCTTCGCAAGGTGCGGTAGCCGGTTGAAACGCTGTTTCAGAGCGCAGGGATAAAACGGAAAACACATGAAAAAGTGGAAATCGTGCCGGTCATTGAGGTGTCCGGCAACCTTGCGCTCGGGGTTTCCGTGCGCCATGTATCCACTATGCCAGCCCTTCGTCGAGACAGGCTTAGGACTTCATTAAATCCCCGGCCGATTCCTGCATTTCCCCTGCCCTGCCCTGCGATCATTGCTGTAAAACAAATCTTACATGTCTGGTGCCGATGGTTGAGCTCACCGGCTAAGCTGTTGAGTCATGCCTGCATCCTATCGCTCCCGGAACGTAGTGATTTGCGCACCGCATGCTGTGTGCCAACGAAAGCATCATAACAGCGGCATATGACCGCCTTATGACGTAGCTCTAACATTGCACGCGCGCCACCGCGCGGATCACGTACTATTCTCCCATCGCCCTTGTCCCGTCTACCCATGCCCACCCAGAACCACCGCCCGCCTTCAGCCATCCGCACCACGTTTCTGCTTGCCTGCGCCGTGCTGGCATCCTGCACGCCCTTGCCGCCCGCTCCTGCCCCCGCTTCCGCGCCGGCCGCCCCTGCCGCCGTGCCGGCGCCCGCGTGGCAGCGACAAGGCATGCAGCTGCTGCACATCGCGCCCGCAGAATCGCTGCTGACCATCACCGTGCGCCGCGGCGGCGCGCTGGCGCGGCTGGGGCATGACCACGTGGTGGCCAGCCGCAGCCTGCAGGGCGTGGTGGCGCCCGCGCCGGGGCGCGCGCAGTTGCGCTTCCGGCTCGACGAGATGAGCGTGGATGAGGAAAGCCTGCGGCGGGCGGCCGGCTTGACGACGACGCCGTCGGCCGACGCCATCGCCGGCACGCGCCACAACATGCTGGTGCGCGTGCTCGAGGCGGAACGCTATCCGTGGGTCAGCATCGAGGCGCGCCGCTCGGGCGACAAGCAGGTGTTTGATGCGGACATCACCCTGCATGGCGTGACGCGCGCGGTGCGGCTGCCCGTGCGGATCGAGCAAGCGGCCGATGGGCGCAGCCTGCAGGCCAGCGGCAGCCTGCTGCTGAAACAAAGCGACTTCGGCATCGTGCCGTTCGCCGTCCTGGGCGGCGCCATGGCCGTGCAGGACCAGATGGAACTGGCGTTCCGCATCACCGCCCGGCAAGAGGTCAGCGTGCCAGGATCAGGCGCAAGCCGAGACCGATGAAGATGGTGCCGGCCACGCGGTCCAGCCACAGGCCGGCGCGCGGGCGGCGGTTGAGCCACAATCCGACGGCGCCGGAAAAATAGCCGAGCAGGCCGAACAGCACGCACGCCTGCGCCGTGAAGACCAGGCCCAGCTGCGCCGTCTGCCAGCTGGCATCGCCCTGGCCCGCGACGATGAACTGCGGCAGGAACGAGAGGAAAAACAGCACGACTTTCGGATTGATACTGTTGGCAAACAGTCCCTTGCCGAACAAACGCAGCAAGGATTCGTCGGGCAAGGCGGCCGCGCCATCGGCTCTGGCGCCGCCGCGGCTGCGCAAGGCGCCGATGCCCAGCCACACCAGATACAGCCCGCCGGCCACTTTCAGCGCCGTAAAAGCCGCGGGCGAGGCGGCCAGCAGGGCCGACACGCCGATGGTCGCCAGCACGGTGTGCGTGAGGCAGCCAAGGGCGCAGCCCAGGCCGAACGCCATGCCCTGGCGGCGCCCGCGCGACATGCCCACGCCCAGCACCATCAGGTTGTCGGGGCCGGGGCTGGCGGTAATGAGGACGGCGGCGGCCAGGAAGGCCAGGAACTGGTCGGGACTGAGCATGATGATCTCGCGGGCAAAGGCGCCATGATACCGGAGCGGGCGCCATGCGGGCAGGACATGAAATTGCCCGTGTGTCACCGAGAGTCGATTAAAATGGGCACTCCACAGCAAACGGCGCTGCCGCCCTTTCCCGCGCGACCATCACCCAACCCATCGATGCCAGCCCACCCGCCCCCCTCCCGCCACCGCGCTTCCAGCGCCCGCGTCAGCGCCTGGCTATGCGGCTGGGCGCTCGTGCTCGGCCTGCTGTTCGGCCTGCTGGGCCTGGCGGGCGCGGCGCAGGCGGCGCCCTTACCCCTGGGCATGCAAGGCATCGCTCACCTGGGCAAAGGCGGGCAACTGTTTCTCGCTGGAAATGACGCCGCGCCTGCCGATGCCGCCGCCCTGCCCGCCTGGCTGGCGCGCCAGCGCCGGGCCGACCAGGTCGACCTGTTCGGCGGCGCCTACTGGCTGCATGCGCAGGTGCGCAACGACAGCAGCGAAGCGGCCTGGGTCATCGACCCGAACGACACCCTGATCGACCTGGTCGACCTGCACGTGTATGGCCCCGGGGCGCACACGGCGCCGCGGATCTTGCTGACGGGCTACCAGCGGCCGCACGACTATTTGCTGCACTACGGCATGAACGTGCAACTGGCGCCGGGCGCCACGTACGACATCCTGATCCGCTTTTCCAGCCCCTACTACGCGCGCGCGCCCATGTTCGGCGTAAAGACGCAGCACGACTACCGCAAGCTGGTGGGCAAGGAAAACTTCCTGATGGTGGCGTCCATCGGCGCCCTGCTGGCGCTGGGCCTGTTCAATTTCTTCATCTTTTCCATCACCCTGGAAAAGGCCTCGGCGTATTACGCGCTGTACGTGCTGACCTATGGCCTGGCCTGGGCCATGACCTTCCACGTCTTTGCCGACCTGTTCGACTGGCACCAGCTGCAGCTGCATTACGTGCCATTTTTCCTGCTGCCCGTCTTCAGCACCCTGTTTTACATGCATTTCCTGCGCCTGCGCGACTACTCGCTTCTGCTGTACCGTCTCAGCAAGGTCAACCTGGCGCTGCCCTTGCTGCTGCTGCCCAGCTGTTTCTTCGCCCTGTCGTATGCGCACACCCTGGCCACCATCGCCATCAGCATCTGGATGCTGCTGGCGCTGGTCTGCGGCATCGTCGTCTGGCGCCGCGGCTACCAGCCGGCGCGCTTCTTCGTGCTGGCCTTCGTCGCGCTGATGCTGCCCGGCTTTCTGATCCTGCCGGCCAACCTGGGCCTGATGCCGACCATGGTGGCCAACGCCCAGCTGGTGACCCTGCTGGGCGGCACCTTCGACGGCTTGCTGCTGGCCTTTGCCCTGGCCGACCAGATCCGCCTGCTGCGCAACAATCTGGAGCAGCGGGTGCAGGAACGCACCCTGGCGCTGACCCTCAGCAACGACGCCCTGCTGAAGGCCAAAGAGCACGCGGAAGTGGTCAGCCGCCACCGCATCGATTTTCTGTCCGCCATGAGCCACGACATCCGCACGCCGCTGGCCGGCGTGATCGGCATGCTGAAATTCGCCCTGCGCGACCAGTCCGTCAAGGGCCGCACGCAGGAATACCTGCGCATCGGCCTGCACAATGGCGTGTCGCTCCTGACCATCCTCAATGACATCCTCGACTTTTCCAAGATCGACGCGGGCAAGCTGACCCTGGAGACGGTGGACTTCGACCTGCTGGCGCTGATCGGCGACGCGGCCGGCATCGTGCAGGGCCAGGCCGATGCCAAGAGCCTGCTGCTGCGCCGCGAACTGGCGCTGGACCTGCCCCGCTACGTGCGCGCCGACCCCACGCGCCTGCGGCAGATCCTCATCAACCTGCTGGGCAACGCGCTGAAATTCACGGCCAATGGCGAAGTGCTGCTGGAAGTGCGGCGCGCCCGCACGCCGCCGCGCGGCGACGGCCGCAGCGAGATCGAATTCATCATCAGCGACACGGGTCCCGGCATCGACGCGGACACCTTGCCGCGCCTGTTCCAGAAATTCGAGCAGGCCGACCATTCCACCACGCGCCGCTACGGCGGCACGGGCCTGGGACTGGCCATCTGCAAGGAACTGGTCGAACTGATGCAGGGCGCGATCGGCGTGGAAAGCCGGGTCGGCATCGGCTCGCGCTTCCATTTCACCTTGCCGCTGACGCCCGGCAGCGCGCCGGCGGCCGACGCGCGCCGGCCGGCACGCCAGGCGCGCCATGCCTGCCGCCTGCGCATCCTGTGCGCCGAAGACGTGCGCACCAACCAGATCATCATCGGCACCCTGCTCGAAAGCATGGGCCATGACGTGACCATCGTGGAAAACGGCGAACAGGCGCTGCGCGCGCTGGGATCCGGCCCCTACGACTGCGTGCTGATGGATGGCCGCATGCCCGAAATGGACGGCGAACAGGCCGCGCGCCTGATCCGCGACGGCGGCAATGCCCAGTTCCCCATTCCCGACGCGCACATCCCCATCCTCGCGCTGACGGCCAACGCCAGCGAACATGACCGGCAACGCTACCTGGCCGCCGGCATGGACGACTTCCTCAGCAAGCCCGTCGACGAAGCGCTGCTGTTCGAGAAAATCGACGCCATCATCGACCTGCTGCTGGCGCGCGGCCACGCGCTGCCGCCGGCCGCGCCCACCGAGGACGACATCCTGGCGCGCCAGTTCGGCCTGGACGACGCCGGCGAGCCGGTCGCTCCGGCCGATCCCATGACGGCGCCCGTGCACATCCTGCCGCTGGCAGGCCTGTCGGCGCAGCACTTGCAGCGCATCGCGCAAGCGTTCTTGACGGAAGCGCCGCGGCGCCTGGACCTGGCTTGCCACGCCGTGCGCGATGGCAATGCCAGCGCGGCGGCAGCTGCCTTCCACGCCTTGAAAGGCAGCGCCGGCTACCTGAGCCGTCCCACCCTGCACGGCCTGTGCCACCAGATGGAAACCCTGGCCTCAAACGGCCAGCTCGACAACGTGGAGCAATTCCTGCCGCAGCTGCGGGCGGCGCTGGACGTGGCGCGGCGCGATCTGGAAGATCAGCCCGCAGGTTGAGGCATCCAGCCATGCGATTGCAGCCACGCCAGCAGCAGCTGCGGCCACGCGGCCGGTTCGCTGTCCGGCTTGCCCAGGCCCCAGCCATGGCCGCCGTGCCGGAACTGGTGCAGTTCAAACGGCACGCCCGCGCGGTCCAGGGCAGCGCCCATCAAGCGGCTGTTGTCGGGCGGTGAAATCGGGTCGTCCAGCGCCTGAGCGATGAACATCGGCGGCGTGCGCGCATCGACGTGGCGCTCCACCGACAGCGCATCGCGCGCCGCCTGCGTGGGGTGACTTCCCAGCAGCTGCTTCTTCGCATGCGTCGTGTCGAACGGCGCTTCCATGGTCAGCACGGGGTACAGCAGCACGACGAAATCGGGCCGCGCCGAGACGCCATCGATCGCATCGGCGGGCGCATACAGGGCGGCGTCCGGCTGGACGGCCGTCATGCCGGCCAGGTGCGCGCCGGCGGAAAAACCCAGCATGCCGATGCGCGCCGGGTCGATGCGCCACTCGGCCGCGCGCGCGCGGATCACGCGCATGGCCCGCTGGCCGTCCTGGAACGGCGCGCTGGCGCCACCGCCTTCCTGCGGCAGACGGTACACGAGTTCAAACGCCGTGACGCCCCGCGCTTGCAGCCAAGCGGCGGCGGGGCCGCTTTCCTTGCCCGCCTCGATATGCGCATAACCGCCGCCGCTGACCAGCAGGATGGCCGTGCCGTTCGGCTGCGCCGGGCGGTGCGCGATCAGGTAAGGCTGCTCCACCTGCGTGATGGAGCCTTTGGCGCTGGCGCGCTGCGGGCCCGACGCCGCGCCGCCGGGCGGCGCGCCTGGCCACAGCACCATGGCGCCGGGCGGCGCGGCGCCCGCGTGCAGGTGGACAAGGACAAGACACAACGGCATCAGGCGCTGCATGCCTAGAAATCCGTCTCGCCCTGGATCACGGCCGGATAGCCCGTCATGGCGCGCGCGGTCTGCATGCCGGCCATCACGGCCGCCTCGACGCAGCCCGCGTTGAGGCCCGTCCTGATCCAGTCGCCGGTCAGGAACAGGTTGCTGAAGCCCGACTGGTCGGTGGCCAGCCGGTACTGGGTGCTGCCCACCACCGACATCACGTAGCGCTCGGACGGATCGACATTGGCGCGCCAGTACTGGCTGTCGAAGCGCGCCGGCCCCGTGCCAGCCTTCGCGTCGACCAGCCATTGCCACGGGAACGCGCCCGGCGCGCCCGCCTCTGGCCACAGCGCGCCGATCTCGCGTTCCAGCTGGTGCAGCGCGCCCTGCTTCGCGCTGGCCGCGCAGCGGGCGGGGAAATCCGTGTCGGTGACGGGCGGGTAGCTGTCGACGGGGAAGGCGCTGCAAAAATACGAGACGTTTTTCGGCTCCAGGCCCGCCGGCCAGTCCTCGTGCGCCAATAGTTGATCCATCGGCGCCCACGTGTCGTACGGCTCCGTGAAGGCCGACAGCACGGGCTGCTGGCCCTTCGGCTGCGTGGTCCAGCCCATCTGCGCCAGGTTTTTGTTCAGCCACACCTGGTAAGCCTGCGTGGCCACCGTTTTCACCTTCTCGGCCGTCAGTTGCAGGGCCGGGCTTTGCGCCAGCAGCTGCGGGCACAGGGCCGGCAGCGAGCCGATGGAAATGCCGAACACCACCTTGTCGAAATCGACGCCTTTCTTCAAGACCGTGGCGGGCAGCTGCCGGCCGAACGCCTGCTGGTACTGCTGCGGCCAGCCGCTCCAGTACGATTCCAGGTTGACTTCCTGCTCCTGCAGCAGCGCCGCCTGGGCCGGTTCGATCTGCGCGTAGTCGGGCGCGCTGGGCCAGCACGCCAGCCCTTTCACGTCCACCAGCGGCGCATAGCCGGCGGCGGGGTCCTTCAATTGCACCTGCTGCGTGATGCGGATGCTGTCGATGTCGCCCGCGCCCGGCACCAGTTCCTCCACGCGCTGGAAGAACTTGAATTCCACGCCGCGCTTGCGCAGCACTTCGTACAGCGGCGTGAAAATCGTGTCGCCCATGCCGGCCTGCATCTTGAACATGATGCCGCCCTTGTAGGCCAGGCCGATGCGCGCCATCGCCCGCAGCAAGGTGCCCGCCTCGATGTTCGGCTTGGCGAAATCGCCGCCCTCGTAGGCGAACACCAGGTCGTAAAAGCCCCGCACGGGCGCCGAATTGACGCTGAACTGCTCGTCGCCGCCATGCTTGCGCAGCCAGGCGCGGAAATCGATGTCGTTGATGACGTCGAAGCCGTTCTTGAACACGCCATCCTCGAACATGCCCTTCATGACCGTGATGCCCAGGTCCAGGCAGGTGAACAGCCGGCGCAATTCGTCGTCGCCATCGATCAGGGCGCGGTAGCGCAGGCGCAGCCAGCCGCGGATGCCGTTCAGGGTGCTGGCCAGCAGCTGGTGGCGGGCCTGGTCGTGGCGCGTGGAGTCCGGCGCCAGGTCGGCCACCAGGGCGGCCAGCGCGCCCACGGACAGGCCCACGTCCAGCCCCAGTTCATCGGCCTGCCCCACCACTTCGTCAGCCAGGCGGCGCAGCCAGCCCGGCCACACGCCTTCGCCGTCACCTGGCTGCGCGCTGGCGCGCGCGATGCGCGCGTCGGCGTCCGCCACCTGGCGGATCTGGCGGATCCACTGCTCGATCCAGCCCACCATGGCGATGGCCATCTGCCACAGGGTGATGTCTTCGCCGCCCTCGCCCGGCTCGCCCGGCAAGGTGGGAAAGACGATGGACCAGTTGCGCCATTGTCCCTTGACGTCTTCCGACAGGGCCACGTAATCGTGCTGCTTGAAGGCGTCGCGCCAGGTGGCCAGCGGCGCGCCGGGCGGGCGTTCCAGGCTGGCGTAGGCTTCCTTGATCATCCTGAAGGCATTGGCGTAGAAGCCGAACCAGATGTGCAGGCCATGCTCCTCGATGCGCTGGCCCGCCTGCGCATTGCGTCCGCTGGCGCCCTTGCCGCCCAGACGCCAGCCCAGCTGATAGACGGTGATGGCATGCCGGTTTTGCCAGCCCGGCTGGTTCGTCAGATAATACGCGGTGGTCATGGCCGCCACGCCGCCGCCGAGGATGGCGATCTTTTCCGGCGCGATGCGTGAATTGTCGACCAGCTCCTCGCCCGGCATGGCCGTGAAGTCGAAGTTCACATTGAACGGCAATATCGCCGCCTGCGGTCCCAGCTGCAAGCCCAGGGTCTGGTCCAGCGGGAAGCTGTCGAAGGCGTGCACCGTGCATTCGTATTCATAGCCGAGCAGGCGCGCGCTGTGCAGGCGGTTGATTTCGGCCGGCGCGGCCACCAGGGCCTGGTACACGGCTTTCACGCCCGCGCTGTCGGGGAATTGCTTGAGGAATATCTGGTCGATGCGCGGGTTGCGCAGCAGCGACAGGATATCGGCCCAGCCGGCCTGGTCCATGTCGAAGAAATCGGGGATGGAGAGAAAAATCTGGAATGCCTGCTCGATGAGTTCGAGGAAACTGTTGACGCTCTTGTGCTGCCCCGTCTGCACGGTGGCATTGACTTCGAGCAGCGGGTGCAGGGCGAGTTTCGTTTCCGGCGAAAAATGCTGGAAACCCTTGGCCGCGACGGAACAGCGCAGCGGCTCGCTGCCGGCGGCGGGAATCTCGTAGTCGCACAGGTATTTCGGATAGCCGAACAATTCGCGCCCGTTGATCAGGGCCATGGCGTCATCCACAAAAATGTGGCACGGATACCAGTAGATATGCGCGAGCTTGCCGTGTTCATCCATCTGGCCGACCATGATCCAGGTGACGATATCGACCTCCGTGATCCAGCCCTTGGCCTGGTCGACGGGATTGGCCGAATCGGCATGGTTGACGCGTGTAAACGTCAGCATCACGTACGGCGACAGGGCTTTCAGGGTCATCTTGCTGCCCGCCACCTGGTTCAGGGTGGTATTCACGGTGGCCTGCAGCTTGGCCAGGTCGCCCCTGACGAAATAGCCGTACATTTCCGACTGTTTCAATTGCAGCGGCGAGTGCATCATCACCGAACCGCCCTGATAGATATACGAAGGTCTTGCCGAAGGTATCGCCGTCATTGCCCTGCCCCTAAATGAAGTTTCAGACAAACAAGATTGCTATAGTGTATTTGAGAAAGAACAATGAATGATATGAAATAAATTAAAGGATTTGCCAAGATGCATAGGCTCAGCAGCCCGCCGCCTGCGCACGGCAGCTGGGGCAAGCCCATGCCATCGGGTGTACGATGAAGCATCTTGAGCGTTCCGAGCACCATGCCATGGCAATGATTACCACCGACTACGTTTCCACCTATTCAGGCAACCGTTTTTATCCCTTGCGCCCGCATATCGACAAGGTAGCCATTGAAGACATTGCCCACGGCCTCGCTTACCAGTGCCGCTTCAATGGACAGACGCAAGTGTTTTACTCGGTCGCCCAGCACAGCCTGATCGTCGCCGAACTGGTGCCGCCCCATTTGCGCCTGGCCGCCCTGCTGCACGACGCGGCCGAAGCCTACCTGGGCGACATGGTGAAGCCCTTGAAAGTGTTGCTGCCGGAATTTGCCGTGCTGGAAGACAAGGTCAGCGCCATCATCGCCGCCACGTATGGCCTGGATTTTTCCGATTACGCGCCCATCAAGCGGGCCGACCTGATCGCGCTGGCCACGGAAAAGCGCGACCTGATGCCGCACTCGGCCGAACGCTGGGCTTACCTTGACGGCATCGCCCCCTTGCCCGGTATAATCGAGGCCATGGGCCCGGCCGAAGCCAAGCAGCGCTTCCTGCATGCCTTCGCCCAGCTGAGCGGGCTTGGGCTGGCCGCATGAACGGGCGCTAAGCCCCGGTTTTTGCACGGCTTTTTCAGATATCCACAGCAACTGTGGATAAAGTTGTTGATAAGCCCCTCTTGACAAGCCGCAACACCAGCATTGATGCGGGTTTCAACAATTTGCTGATTTCACAGGCAATTTTTTACTCCAATAAAATCAATGACTTGCAATCACGAATTTGCGCTCGATCAAAGTCACTTCACCGCCATGAAAATATATTTTGCTGTGCATAAGCAATCCAGGCGCCGGACCGTCTTGCTTGAACAGCATTGTTTTGACAAACCCCGCAGACTGGCATAGTGTGGAGTAGCAAGCACGATCAACGGTGGATAAATGCATGAACATGGATAGCGACAACGCCGCCAAGGGGGCGGACGAACCGGACTGGCTGGTCGATGAGCCGTTGGCCCGGGCAGACGCGACGGCAGAGACTGCCAACGCGGCGCCATGGCGCGTGCTGATCGTCGATGACGATGTCGACGTGCACGTGGTGACCAAGTTCGCACTCAGCCAGGCCAGCTTCCAGGGCCGCAGACTGAGCTTTTTGCACGCGTATTCGGGCGCCGAGGCACTCAGCCTGCTGCGCGGCACACAAGATATCGCCGTGGTGCTGCTCGATGTGATCATGGAAACCCAGGATGCGGGGCTGCACGTGGCGCGCCAGATCCGCGAAGACCTGCACAACAGCGCCGTGCGCATCATCCTGCGCACGGGCCAGCCGGGCCAGGCGCTGGAACACCGCATCATCATCGACTACGACATCAACGATTTCTGGTGCAAGACCGACCTCACCACGCGCAAGTTGTTTACCACCGTGATCGCCTCGCTGCGCACCTACGCCACCCTGCGCGAGGCGGAGCAACACGTCGCCGAACTGGCCGCGGCCCTGGCCCAGTGCGGCGACACGCCCGCGGCGCCGGCCGGCGGCACGCCCTGAACACGGCCGCTACTTTCAGTCATAAAAACAAGAGCACTGGATAGGCATACAGGCTTGTGGCATGCCCTATTTTGGCCCATCTTGCGCGCCGATGGCAGGCGCGGGCCGGTCCCATTTTCCTAAGTGGCGGATTGTTAAGCGCTTTTTCAGATATCCACACGGACTGTGGATATCTTTGTGGATAAGCGCCTATTGACAGCCCTCAAAGCCACAGCCCGTGCGGCTTTCAATAAACTGCTCAATCAAACAGCAAAAATAAAATCCATTAAAATCAAACACTTAGAAAATCACACATAATCACAAGAAAATTATTTCGCCAATTTCGTTAGCCCATCATTTGTGCATAACTGAGCCGTAATGGACAATCCGACAACGCCGGGCTGACGCTGCCGGCAACACAGTTGCCGTGCGGATACTCAGTGCACGGTCTGGCGGCGCTGCTCCGGATGCAGCAGCACGCGTTCGATCAGTTCAGGGGCGACATTGTATGACTTCAGGTATTCCAGCGCGCACAAGGTACTGAAGGCAGCCTGCACGGCGATGCCCAGGTTGACGATATCGCACATCTTCTGATCGACCCGCGTATGCAGCACCACGGTTTTGACGGGCATATGCAGCGTTTCTGTGGAATGAGGCATGATAAGCAACTCCTGCGAAGGGGACGGAGGGATGAGAGGGCGTAGCGGGGCGAGCCACGCCAGCGCGGACAGGGATAGCGGTCATGTTGCCGCTAAAAGTATTGCCGATAAACTCTCGATGTCAATGGCAGGGAAACATGAGCCACGGTTTTTTTCTTGCAGGTACAAGCAGAGCCGAAAGCGATGGACAAGCGCGATCGGCCACGGCGATAATCAGTCATGCCCTCGCCTTCCACGCCCCAGCCTGACCAGCCCCGCCCGCAACCCGCCTCGCTTGCCGACCTGTTCTTCTCGTTCACCTGGCTGGCCCTGCAAGGCTTTGGCGGCGTGCTGGCCGTGATCCAGCGCGAAATGGTCGAGCGCAAGCGCTGGCTGACGCAGGAGGAATTCCTCGAAGACTGGGCCGTGGCGCAGATCATGCCCGGGCCGAACGTGGTGAACCTGTCACTGATGGTGGGCGGGCGCTATTTCGGTTTAAAAGGCGCGCTGACGGCGCTGGCCGGCATGCTGGCCGTCCCCCTCGTCATCGTCCTGCTGCTGGGCGTGCTGTACACGCGCTTTGGCGACAACCCGCAGATGGCGGGCGCCCTGCGCGGCATGGCGGCCGTGTCGGCCGGCATGATCGCCGCCACGGGCGTGAAGCTGGCGACCGCGCTGAGCAAGCATCCGCTGCCCCTGTGGCTGACCTTGTCCATCACCGTGCTGGGCGTGCTGATGGTGGCGGTCTTCCGCTGGCCCCTGCTGTACATCCTGCTGGGCCTGGGCGGCATCGGCTGCCTGCTGACCTATCGGAAGCTGTCTTCATGAATCCGCCCCTGCAACTGGCCTTGAGCGCGGGCGACTGGCTGAACCTGTTCGCCCACTACCTGATGCTGTCGCTGATGTCGATCGGCGGCGCCATTTCCACCACGTCTGAAATGCACCGTTTCCTCGTCGAACAGCATGGCTGGCTGACCCAGACGCAATTCAATGAGTCGATCGCCATTGCGCAAGCAGCGCCCGGCCCCAACGTGCTGTTCGTCGCCCTGATGGGCTGGAACGTGGGCATGAATGCGGGCAGCTACACGGCCGCGTATCTTGGCGTGTTCATCACCATGTTAGGCATCATGCTGCCCAGCACCACCCTCACCTACGTGGCAGCCCAATGGGGCTACCGCAACCGCGACCTGCGCCCCGTGCGCGCCTTCAAGCAGGGCATGGCGCCCATCGTCGTCGCCCTCCTGATTTCCACCGGCATGATCCTGGGTGGCGCCAACCACGACATCCGCACCGACTGGCCCCTGTGGAGCCTGTCCATCGTGGCGGGCCTGATCATCTGGCGCACGAAGATCCATTTATTGTGGCTGCTGGCGGGCGGCGCCGTGCTGGGCTGGCTCCAGCTCGTCTGACCTTACACGGCCAGGTGCCGCTTCACCTCCTCGCCGTCCATCTGTTCCGCACTTCCGCTGGCCACCACGCTGCCGCGCGACAGCACGATGAAGTCGTCGGCCAGTTCGCGGGCGAAATCAAAATACTGTTCGCACAGCACGATAGCCATGTCGCCGCGTTGTTTCAACAAAGCAATGACCCTGCCGATATCCTTGATGACGGACGGCTGGATACCTTCCGTCGGCTCGTCGAAGATGATCAATTGCGGTTCGGCCAGCAGCGCGCGGGCGATGGCCAGCTGCTGCTGTTGCCCGCCGGACAAATCACCGCCGCGCCGCGCCAGCATCTCTTTCAATACCGGAAACAGCTCGTACACGTGGGGATCGATGCGCGAGGCCAGCCTGCCCCGCTTCACCGCCATGCCCATCAGCAAGTTTTCCTCGACCGTCAGGCGCGCAAAGATGTCGCGTCCCTGCGGCACGTAGGCCATGCCCAGCCTGGCGCGCGCGTGCGGCGTCATTTTCGTGATGTCGCGCCCCTGGAACACCACCGTGCCCTGCGCCACGGGCAGCACGCCCATCAGGCATTTGAGCAAGGTTGTCTTGCCTACGCCATTACGCCCCAGCAAGGCCAGGCATTCGCCCTTGCGCGCCGACAGGTCGATGCCGCGCAAGGTGTGCGAGGAGCCATAGTACTGATTTAATTCTTGCACTTCGAGCATGATTACCTTCCCAGATAGACTTCGATGACGCGCTCGTCGGCCTGCACTTCGTCCATGCGGCCCTGCGCCAGCACGGCCCCTTCATGCAGCACGGTGACGATGCCTTGCTGGGCAATGTCCGTGACGAAACCCATGTCGTGCTCGACCACCATGATGGAATGTTTGCCGCGCAATTCATTGAGGAGTTCCGCCGTGCGCGCCGTTTCCGCGTCGGACATGCCCGCCACCGGTTCGTCCAGCAAAATCAGCTGCGGCTCCTGCATCAGGAGCATGCCGATTTCCAGCCACTGCTTTTGCCCGTGCGACAGCAACCCGGCCGGCCGCGCCTCGTGGCCGTGGAGGCGGATCAAAAGCAAGATCGCTTCGATCCTGCCCGCCTGCTCGGACGACAAGCGCGCAAACAGGGTGGGCGCCACGCGCTTGTCCATCTTCATCGCCAGTTCCAGGTTGTCGAACACCGTGTGCTGCTCGAACACGGTGGGGCGCTGGAACTTGCGGCCGATGCCCGCGTGGGCGATCTGCGCTTCCGTCATCGTCGCCAGATTCATGGTCTGACCGAACCAGGCCGTACCGGACGTGGGCCGCGTCTTGCCCGTGATCACATCCATCATCGTCGTCTTGCCGGCCCCGTTAGGGCCGATGATGCAGCGCAACTCGCCCACGGAAATATCGAGGCTCAGCTTGTTGATGGCCTTGAAGCCGTCGAACGACACGCTGATGTCTTCCAGATACAGGATCGCGCCATGCGTCGTGTCGACGCCCTCGCCTTTTACGCGCGAATATGTCGGCCCCGCTTCCGCGCTGGCCATGCCGGGCAACATGCGGATACTCATGCGGCCTCCTCTGCCACGATGGCGACTTTTTTACGTTTGAGCTTGTTCAAGACACCGAGCATGCCTTGCTGCATGAACAGGGTGACGCCGATGAACAGCAGGCCCAGCGCGAACAGCCACAGTTCCGGCAAGGCGGCCGTGAACCAGCTTTTCAGACCGTTGACGGTGAAGGCGCCCACAATCGGACCGAGCAGGGTGCCGCGCCCGCCCACCGCCACCCACACGACCATCTCGATGGAGTTGGCGGGCGACATTTCGGACGGGTTGATGATGCCCACTTGCGGCACGTACAGGGCGCCGGCGATGCCGCACAGCACGGCCGACAGGGTCCAGACGAACAGCTTGAACCACAGCGGGTTGTAGCCGAGGAACATCAGCCGCGCCTCGCTGTCGCGCACGCCCTGCAGCACCCTGCCCAGCTTCGAGCGGACGATGGCGCGCGCGCCCACCAGCGCCGCCAGCAGGAAGGCCAGGGTCAGCAGGAACAGCACGGCCCGGGTGGCGGGCGCCGTGATGCTATGCCCTAATATCGTCTTGAAATCCGTGAAACCGTTGTTGCCGCCAAAGCCGGTGTCATTGCGGAAGAACAGGAGCATGAAGGCATACGTCATCGCTTGCGTGATGATGGAAAAATACACGCCCTTGATGCGCGAGCGAAACGCAAAATAGCCAAACACGAAGGCCAGCACGCCCGGCACCAGCACGACGAGGGCCATGCAATACCAGAAGTGCTCCGTGAAGGCCCAGTACCAGGGGTAAGTTTTCCAGTCGAGAAAGACCATGAAATCGGGCAAGTTGCTGTGGTACTGGCCTTGGTCGCCGATGGCCCGCATCAGATACATGCCGTGCGCATACGCGCCCAAGGCAAAGAACACGCCGTGGCCCAGCGACAAGATACCCGTGTAGCCCCAGACGAGGTCCAGCGCCAGCGCAGCCAGCGCGTAGCACATGAACTTGCCCACCAGCGCCACCGTGTAGGCGGACACGTGCAGCGCATGCCCTTCGGCAAACGCCAGATTAAAAATCGGCAACAGCGCCGCCAGCAGCGTAAATGCTGCGATGGCCAGCCAGACGGGCCGCGTAAACAGGCCCTGTTTGATCGGGTAAGAGGTAGTCATTCGACGCTGCGTCCCTTCATGGCAAACAGGCCCTGCGGCCGGCGCTGGATGAAAATGATGATGAATATCAAAATGGCGATCTTCGCCAGCACGGCGCCCGCCACCGGTTCGAGGAATTTGTTGACTTCGCCCAGGCCCAGCGCGGCGATCACGGTGCCGGCCAGCTGGCCCACGCCGCCCAGCACCACCACCATGAAGGAGTCGACGATGTAGCTTTGGCCCAGGTCCGGGCCCACGTTGCCCAGCTGCGACAGGGCAACGCCGCCGAGCCCAGCGATGCCGGAACCGAGGCCGAAGGTCAGCATGTCGACCTTGCCCGTGGCCACGCCCACGCAATCGGCCATGCGGCGGTTTTGCGTGACGGCCCGCACGAACAGGCCCAGGCGCGTCTTGTTGAGGATCAGCCACACGGCCACGACGACGACGACGGCGAAGGCGATGATGGCCAGCCGGTTGTACGGCAGCACGAGGCCGCCCAGTACCGTCACGCCGCCCGACATCCAGGCGGGATTGGCCACTTCCACGTTTTGCGCGCCGAAGATCGTGCGGACCAGCTGCATGAGGATCAGGCTGATGCCCCAGGTGGCCAGCAGGGTTTCCAGCGGCCGGCCGTACAGCCAGCGGATCACCGTGCGTTCGAGCGCCACGCCCACCAGGCCGGCGACGAGAAAGGCGGCCGGCAAGGCGGCCAGCAGATACGCATCCTGCATGCCGGGGAAATAGTTGCGGAAAAACAGCTGGCACAGATAGGTCGTGTAAGCGCCTATCATCAGCAATTCGCCATGCGCCATATTGATGATGCCCATCAAGCCAAAGGTGATGGCCAGGCCCAAGGCCGCCAGCAGCAGCACGCTGCCCAGGGAAATGCCATAGAACACATTGCCGGCGAACTCCATGCGCGCCACCCTGCCCTTGATCTGGCGCATGGTCTCGATGGCGGCCAGCTGCACGGCTTCATCCGGTTCACCGCCCTGCTCCAGCATGGCTTGCAGCACGGGCAGCAGACGCGCGTCGCTGCTGCCGGCCAGCGCCTGCACGGCGGCCTTGCGCGTGGCGGCATCGGGCGCATGCAGGTTGGCGCTGGCAATCAGCACCTGCAATATCTGCTGGATCTCGCCATCGCTTTCCCGCGCCAGCGCGGTGCGGATCAGGGGGAGCTGCGCGGGATCAACAGCCTTTTGCAAGGCTTGCGCGGCGGCCAGCCTCTGGGCGCGCTCCGGCGCCAGCAGCTGCAAGCCCGACAAGGCGCCTGCCACGGCCGCGCGCAAGCGGTTGTTGACCATCACGCCATCGATGCCGTCGGGCAATGCACCCAGTTGGCCCGTGGCGGGATCGTAGGCGTGCTCGCCGTCGACGATGTACACCTTGCCGTCGGGCGCGGCATACAGGCTATCGTCCTGCAAGGCGTGCAGCACCTTGGCGGCCTCGGGCGTGGCCAGGGCGGCGATCCGCGCCACGGCGGCGACCCTGGCGTCGGGATCGTCGCCGGACAGCGGCTTGAGCAGGTCGGGAGGGATGGCGGCCTGTGCCAGCGAGGATAGCAACAGGCAGGCGAGGACCAGCAGTTTGGGGAGAAGCTGCATGTGCATGGATTCCATGTAGTAAAGCCGATGTCTTGACAGGTATCCTTCCCCCAAAGACAAGGACAGGGGTCAGACCCGCCGGGTCTGACCCCAGCTCTCTGCCTGGGGTTGCGGCGACGAATCGACGCGCAAGCTTTTTACAACTTCTGCTTGCCCTCATTGCCCTTGATATACGGGCTCCACGGCTGTGCGCGTATCGGTTCCTTGGTTTTCCACACGACATTGAATTGCCCATCGGCCTTGATCTCGCCGATCATCACGGGCTTGTGCAAGTGGTGGTTCGTTGCATCCATGGTCAGGGTGAAGCCCGATGGCGCCTTGACGCTCTGGCCCGCCATGGCGGCGATCACCTTGTCCGTGTCCGTCGATTTCGCCTTTTCCACGGCTTGCGCCCACATATGGATGCCGACATAGGTCGCTTCCATGGGGTCGTTCGTCACCACCGAACCGGCGTTCGGCAGCTTGTGCGCCACGGCATACGCCTTCCACTGCTTGATGAAGGCGGTATTTACCGGATTCTTGACGGATTCAAAATAATTCCACGCCGCCAGATGACCGAGCAAGGGCTTGGTATCGATGCCGCGCAGCTCTTCCTCGCCCACGGAAAACGCGACGACGGGCACGTCCGTGGCTTTCAGGCCCGCATTGCCCAGCTCCTTGTAGAACGGCACGTTCGAATCGCCATTGATGGTGGAAATGACGGCCGTCTTGCCGCCCGTGGAAAATTTCTTGATGTTGGCGACGATGGTTTGATAGTCGGCGTGGCCGAACGGCGTGTAGACCTCGCTGATATCGCTATCCTTGACTCCCTTGCTTTTCAGGAAGGCCCGCAAAATCTTGTTGGTGGTGCGCGGATACACGTAATCCGTGCCCAGCAGCACGAAGCGCTTGGCCCCGCCGCCATCTGTGCTAATCAGGTATTCCACGGCGGGGATCGCCTGCTGGTTGGGCGCGGCGCCCGTATAAAACACATTCTTTTCCAGCTCCTCGCCCTCGTATTGCACGGGGTAAAACAGCAGGCTGTTGAGCTCCTTGAACACCGGTAAAACCGACTTGCGCGAGACGGATGTCCAGCAGCCGAACACCACGGCCACTTTATCCTGCGCCACCAGCTGGCGCGCTTTTTCCGCGAACAGGGGCCAGTTCGACGCGGGATCGACGACGACGGCTTCCAGCTTCTTACCCAGCACGCCGCCCTTGGCATTGATCTCGGCGATCGTCATCAGCGCCACGTCCTTCAGCGACGTTTCGGAGATGGCCATGGTGCCCGACAGGGAGTGCAAGATGCCTACCTTGATCGTATCGGCGGCCAGGGCTGCCTGCATGCAGGTGGACGTGGCCAGGGCGAATGCGCCGGCGGCGGCCGCTTTCAGGATGATGCGTCGTGACATGGGGACTCCTGTGATGGGTTCGTGGGGTCGAGCTGGGTCTGCCATGTTGTTAAAGCAGAATGCATGCCAGCGCCAACAGGTATCCGCCATGGTGCACGCGGCTCTCGCCGCACGAAAAAAAACCTGGCCGCACAAGGACTGTGCAGCCAGGTTTCAAATTGCCGTAAAACGGTGCGCCGGAGGCTTTAATGCTTGCGCATCAATCCTTGCGCGGCGCTCCACGAAGACGGCGCCAGCCCTTGCGTCCCAGCGGGAACAGCAGCACGAACGCCACCAGCCACGGCAGGATGTAAGCCATGGCCGTGATGGCGTTGGCCACGCCTTCCGACAGGTTTTCCGTGAAATTGCCCAGCGCGCGCTTGACGGGGCGCCAGAACGATTGCTTGCCGTCGGCGCTGATGGCCACGTTCAGCAAGTCCGTGTCGATGCGCTGCATCAACAGTGCATTGGCCGCCGTCGCCTGCTCCAGCTCCACCTGCACGGTGGCCAGTTCCTTGCTCACCTTGATCAGCGCATCGACATTCGTGCCCGAGCGCTTTTCCAGGTCTTGCAGCTGCGCCTGGTACTGCTTGAGCATTTCCAGGCGTTTCTTGCTGTCGAGCACGGGACGGCCCAGGTCTTCCACCTTGGTGCCCTGGCTGGTGACGTCGCCTTCGGCCGCGACCAGCGCGACGAGCTTTTTGATGCCGGCCGGCTTGGCGCGCACGCTGATGCGTGCGTGCACGTAGCGTCCGCCGTTGATGCTGGAATCGAGCAGCAGACAACCATTGTCCGTGTCAGCCTTGCAGGCGGCCACGACTTTTTCATACAGGAGCGGCACTTGCGCCTCGCTCGTATCGACGCTGACATTGTGTTCATAGGCAAGAAACTCGCTGCCCTTTTCCTTGCCGTCGAGACGCGCGGCGCTCGATTGCCCACCGCTCTCGCCCTTGCTGCCGCAACCGGCCAACAACATCAGGCCAAGCAGGCCAAGATACACTTTTTTCATGATTTCTTTCTTGAGATTATGTTTGCAGCGGCAACAATTCGATATCGGGCAAGTGCGCGGCCACATCCTGCACGGTCGCATGGCCGGTCAGCGAGGCGATCACCTGCGGCAGCGGTGCCGCCCAGATTTCCGGCAGATCGCGCTCTTCCGGCGCCAGCACGGGAAAGGCCAGCTGTTCCCGCGGCGGCGTGAAGGCGGCGTCGACGCCAGGCTTGTTGCCGCGCGCATCGATGCGGTACCAGCCGAATTCCTGCAGGTAGACGGCGTTCAAGCCATGCAGGCAGAACGGCGGCCCCGCCTCGCCCACGGCCAGACGCTGATAGCACAGGCCGGCGGGGATGCCGTTGGCGCGCAGCAGCGCGGCCAGCAGATGGCTCTTCGCATAGCAATAGCCCGTGCCATGCTGCAACACATCGGACGCGCGGCAAGTGACGGGGTTGCGCTGGTAATCCCAGCTGTGGGCGATCTCGTCGCGCACGAAGGCAAAGCAGCGGGCCGCGATGGCGGCGTCGCCCACGGCGCCTGCCGCCAGCTCGGCCGCCTTGGCGCGCACAGCCGGATGCTCGCTGTCGATATACGTGCTGCTGGCCAGATATGAGGAAAAGTCGGAAACCATGGCATCAATGTCTGGCAAAAAGATAATGTGCGATTCTAGTCGAAGACAGCCGAAATCGAGCGTTTCCTTGCGCAGGAACAAAGAAAATGCACGCCGCAGGCAGGCGGGAACGGGGGCGGCGACTTTGGCGCCGGCCCCGTAGCTGGTATCATGCGGGCAAACGCCAGCCGGCCCGACATGCACGACGGGCCGGCGCATGCACCACCCTGCGAAGCGGCCCCGCCATCCGGCGCGCCGCCGACGCCCCCCTACAGATCAGAGAAACGAGTTCCTATGAGCACACCATCGTCCCACCCATCGTTCTGGCGCCGCGTCCCGCTGGCCTTCGGCGCCTTCTTCAGCACCCTGTCGGACGCCGCCTATGCGGCCCGCGTGGAAAAGCTGTCCCTGCCCGAGGCCGCCCCTGTGGCGCCCGTGCCCCCTGCTCCGGCGCCCGCTCCCGTGCCGACGCCAGCCGCCGCCCCCGTCATATTAAAAGAGGCGACGCCGGACGCGGCCCTGCAACTGCTGGCCCTGCTGCAGCGCGAAGCGCGCCTGATCGACTTCACCCAGGAAAATCTGGGCAGCCATGCCGATGCCGACATCGGCGCGGCCGCCCGCGTCGTGCATGAAGGCTGCGCCAAGGTCATGCGCGAATATTTCACCATCGAGGCCGTGCGCCAGGAAGCCGAGGGCAGCCGCATCGTGCTGCAGGAAGGCTTTGATTCGGCCAGCGTGCGCCTGACGGGCAACGTGGTCGGTTCCGCACCATTCACGGGCACCCTCAGCCACCGCGGCTGGCGCGCCTCCAGCGTGCGCCTGCCGAAACTGAGCGAGCAGCACGACGCCGCCATCCTGGCACCGGCCGAGGTGGAACTGTGAACGACGCAACGAACAACACCCCGCGCTACGCCATCGGCATCGACCTGGGCACCACCCACAGCGCCCTGTCGTATGTGAACCTGGTCGAGAGCGACGGCGAAAAGTCCAGCCACGGCGTGCTGAAAGTACCGCAACTGTCGGCACCGGGCACGGTCGAGGAATTGCCGCTGCTGCCGTCCTTCGTCTACCTGCCGCACGCCGACGAAGTGGCGGCGGGCGACCTGGCCCTGCCCTGGGTCACCGAGGAAGCCGAAGCGCCGTTCGTCGTGGGCGAAATGGCCCGCAGCCGCGGCGCCACCACGCCGATCCGCCTGGTGTCGAGCGCGAAAAGCTGGCTGTGCCACCCGGGCGTGGACCGCCGCGCGGCCATCCTGCCGAACGACGCGCCGGCCGAAGTGGCGCGCATCTCGCCGATCACGGCCGCCACGCGCTACCTGACGCATTTGCGCCAGGCCTGGGACAACGCCCACCCGCAAGCGCCGTTCGCCGAGCAGGAAATCACGGTGACGATACCCGCATCGTTCGACCCTGCCGCGCGCGAGCTGACGATGGAAGCGGCGCAGGCGGCCGGCTACGCCTCATTGACCCTGCTGGAAGAGCCGCAGGCGGCCCTGTACAGCTGGATCCAGACCAGCGAAGGCCGCTGGCGCAAGGAAGTCAAGCCGGGCGACATCATCCTGGTCGTCGACGTGGGCGGCGGCACCAGCGACTTTTCGCTGATCGCCGTGCTGGAGCGCGACGGCGTGCTGGAACCGCACCGCGTGGCAGTCGGCGAACACATCCTGCTCGGCGGCGACAATATGGACCTGGCCCTGGCCCACCTGGTGGCACGCAAGCTGGCCGCCAACGGCACCCAGCTCGACGCCTGGCAGATGCGCGCGCTCACGTACGGCTGCCGCAGCGCCAAGGAAAGCCTGCTGGCCGACAGCGGTCTCGACGTGGCACCGATCGTCGTGCCCAGCCGCGGTTCGAAACTGATCGGCGGCTCCATCCGCACGGAACTGACGCGCGCGGAAGTGTCCACCTTCATTCTCGACGGCTTCTTCCCGCAGGTGGAAGCGTCGAGCCGTCCTGCCGTGCGTACGCGCGCCGGCCTGACGCAACTGGGCTTGCCGTATGCGCAGGACGCGGCCATCACGCGCCACCTGGCCGCCTTCCTGGGCCGGCAAGTGGCGGCGACCAGCGAACTGGAAGGCTTCGCGGGCCGCCAGGCGGAAGGCGCCAGCTTCCTGCACCCGACTGCCGTGCTGTTCAACGGCGGCGTCTTCAAGTCCGACCTGCTGGTGCAGCGTATCATGAGCACCGTCAACGACTGGCTGTACATGGAAGGCGCGGAACCGGCGCGCATGCTGGCCGGGGCCGACCTGGACCTGGCCGTCGCGCGCGGCGCCGCCTACTACAGCTACGTGCGGCGCGGCCATGGCGTGCGCATCCGCGGCGGCACGGCCAGCGCCTTTTATGTCGCCATCGAATCGGCCATGCCCGCCATCCCTGGCATGGAGCCGCCGATCCAGGCCCTGTGCGTGGCGCCGTTCGGCATGGAAGAAGGCAGCGAGCTGGAACTGCCGGGCCAGCAATTCGGCCTCGTCGTGGGCGAACCCGTGCACTTCCGCTTCTTCGCCTCGTCCACGCGGCGCAACGACCAGATCGGCGATTTGCTCGACTTCTGGGGTCCCGATGAATTGCAGGAGCTGAGCGAAATCCAGGCGACCCTGTCCGCCGAAGGCCGCCAGGCCGGCGACGTCGTGCAAGTCAAACTGCACGCCAGAGTGACGGAAGCGGGTACCCTGGAACTGCTGGCCGTTTCCCCTGACGGCGCCGAGCGCTGGAAGGTGGAATTCGACGTGCGCGGCACGCCGCAATAAGCGCCATGGGCAGCACTGCGGGCAAGCCGGCCTTCCTGGTCGGCATCGACCTGGGCACCACCAATACGGTGGTGGCGTATGCGGCGGCCGGCGATGCGCAGGCAGGAATCAAGCTGTTCGCCATCGAGCAGCTGGTCGCGCCCGGCGAAGTGGGCGCACGCCCCCTGCTGCCCTCCTTGCGCTACCACCCCGCCGCCGGCGAACTGGCGGCGGGCGACTTGCAGCTGCCGTGGCCGCAGCAAGACGTTGAGCATGCCGTGCTGGGCGCGTTCGCGCGCCAGCTCGGCGCCCAGGTGCCGGGCCGGCTCGTTTCCAGCGCGAAGAGCTGGCTGTCGCATGCGAACGTGGACCGCCAGGCGCCCATTTTGCCGTGGGGCGCCGATGCCGACGTGGCCAAGGTGTCGCCCGTGGCAGCCAGCGCCAGCTACCTTGCCTACGTGCGCGCCGCGTGGAATCACCGCTTCCCCGACGCGCCCCTCGAAGAGCAGGAACTGGTGCTGACCATCCCCGCTTCGTTCGACGAGGGTGCGCGCGCACTCACCCTGGAAGCGGCGCGCATGGCGGGCCTGCCCGCGCTGCGGCTGGTGGAAGAACCGCAGGCGGCCTTTTATGACTACCTGCAGCGCCGGTGCGCCACCCTGCGCGCAGACCTGGCCGACACGCGCCGCATTTTGGTCTGCGACGTGGGCGGCGGCACCACCGATTTCAGCCTGATCGACGTCGCCTTCGATGACGACGGCGCACCGCAGCTCACGCGCAGCAGCGTGGGCAACCACCTGATCCTTGGCGGCGACAATATGGACCTGGCGCTGGCCCACCTGGTGGAAACGCGCATGGCCGCAGGCAGCGAAAGCGGCATGAAGCTGTCCGCCGCGCGCTTGTCGCAGCTGATGGAACGCTGCCGCGCGGCCAAGGAACTGCTGCTGTCGAACGACGCGCCCGACAGCGTCACCGTGACCCTGCTGGGCGCGGGTTCGCGTTTGATCGGCGGCAGCCGTTCGGCCGACGTCACGCGCGAGGAAGTGGCGGCCATGGTGGTCGACGGCTTCTTCCCGAAAGTTGGGCAAAACGATACGGCGAAAAAAGGCCGTGCCGGCATCGTCGAATTCGGCCTGCCGTATGCGCAGGACGCGGCCATCACACGCCACCTGGCCAGCTTCTTGCACCAGCATGCCGGCGCACTGCCCGATACCCTGCTGCTGAATGGCGGCGTGTTCCGCGCCGACGCGCTGGCGCGCCGCCTGGCAGAGACCTTGGAACACTGGCGGGGTCAGCCCCTCACCATCCTGCATAACGATAACCCCGACGTGGCCGTGGCCCGTGGCGCCGTCGCCTACGCGCTGGCGCGACGGGGCCAGGCGCCGCGCATCGGCGGCGGCTCGCCGCGCAGCTATTTCCTCGTGCTGGGCGAGGCGGGCAAGGATCACCGCGCCGTCTGCATCCTGCCACGCGGCAGCGCCAGCGGCGAGGAAATCCGCCTGACGCAGCGTCTGTTCGCGCTGCGCCTGGGCCGGCCCGTGCGCTTCCACCTGGCCTCGTCCATCGCGGAAACGGGCACGCCGCCCAAGCTGGGCGACATCGTCGACCTGGGCGCGGGCGAGTACCTGCGCCTGCCGCCGCTGGCCAGCGTGCTGCACGCCAGCGACGGCAATGACAAGCGCGAAATCGCGGTGCAGCTGGCCACCGTGATGACGGAAGTGGGCACCCTGGAAGTGCATTGCGTGGCCGAAGCCGATGCCAGCGACCGCTGGCTGCTGGAATTCCAGTTGCGGGGAGAAGAGGAAACGCCGGCCGAAACGTCCAGCGTGCCGCCACGCGTGAAGGAAGCCGTCGAGAAAATCGAGCGCATCTTCGGCGGCAAGGCGCAAAAGGTCGAAACCAAGGAAGTGCGCCAGCTGCGCCAGCATCTGGAACGGGGACTGGGCGGGCGCGAGAGCTGGGAGACGCCCTTGCTGCGCCAGCTGTTCGACGCCCTCCTGCTGCGCGCGCGTGGCCGGCGCCGCTCCGCCGAGCATGAACGGGTGTGGCTGAACCTGGCCGGCTACTGTTTGCGGCCCGGCTACGGCGATGCGCTCGATCCGTGGCGCATCGAGCAGCTGTGGGCCATGTTCGACGCGGGCGTCCAGCATCACAAGGACAACCAGGTGTGCGCCGAATGGTGGACCCTGTGGCGCCGCGTAGCCGGCGGCTTGAGCGTGGAGCAGCAACTGCGCCTGCTCGACGATTTCGCCTTCAACCTGCAAGCCGACGCGGCCCAGCGCGGCAGCCGGCCCGTCACCCTCGTCAATGGCAGCGACGACGACATGCTGCGCCTGGGCGCCTCGCTCGAGCGCATTCCCGGCGCCTACAAGGCGGAAGTGGGCGCCTGGCTGCTGAAACGCCTGCAAAAGGCCGGCAAGAAGGAGGAAGCGGCGGACACGAACACCCTGTGGGCGCTGGCCAGGGTCGGCGCGCGCCAGCCCTTCCACGGCAGCGCGCACGAAGTGGTCGACAGCGCCACCGTGGCCGACTGGCTGCACGTGCTGCTGGCGCTGGACTGGAAAAAGACGGAACCGGCGGCGTTTGCCGCCACCCACCTGGCGCGCATGACGGGCGACCGCTCGCGCGACATCGGCGACGACTTGCGCGCCACCATCCTCGCCCGCCTGAAAGCCGTCGGCGCCCCGCCCCTGTGGCAGGCCATGGTCAGCGAAGTGACGCAACTGGACGAAGCGAATACCAAGCGCATGCTGGGCGAGGCGCTGCCGCCGGGCTTGAAGCTGATCAGCTGAATCAGGCTGGCACGCCGCTGCGCGCCCCACGGCGACGGCGCAAGCCGGCTGTGCCGCACAGGGCCAGGCCGGCCAGCAGCATCGCGTAGGTGCCGGGTTCCGGTACGGGCGACGTGAAAATGGTCAGGGTCGGATTGACGAAGCGGTAACTCGCATAGGCAGGAAGGCTCGCGTCAAAGCTGTAGTCAGGGCCGTTCACGCGATAATGACCCAGCTGTGCATTGGCATAGCTCATGCCGCTTATAAACATCGTGAACGGGTCCGTCAACGACAAGCCGACTCCTTGCAGCAATATGTTCTGCGTGCCGTCCAGGCTTTCTTGGCGGAATGACTCGCCCGCGATGCGCTGCCCATGCGGCCCGGTCAAAGCGCGGACTTCCATCGATCCACTGTTGCTGGCGTTGCCAGGCTGAACCATGCTGGCGCCAGGGGGCGCCTCGGCGACCTGCAGCACGCCTACCAGCGTGGCGGCAAAGGAGAAGCCCGTCACGCGATACCCGTTACGCACGCTGATGTCGAACACGCCCGTGTACAGATCGCCATTCGACATGCTGGTTCCCTGCGTATCCATGCTGAGGCTGCTGGCCAGGCTCGTCATGCCCAGTTTCGTCACGCCACCGGCATCGGACAACAGGGTCACCTTCTGTGCCTGCGTATTGCCATTGTACTCAGGATACTCCGTCATCAAAAAATTGCTGGTTTGCAAAGGTTGCATCGTTGCCTGGGCGTGCGCCGCGTGCATCGATGCAGCGGCCAGCATCACGCTCAAAAAACACAGCTGTTTTCGTATCAGGTTCATTTGTCGGCTTTCGCGAAAAAGGAAGTGAGCACCTGCGGCGCAGATAATGCCTCACATGAAATTATCAAAAAATCATTTTAAATTAGCAAATAAATAAAAACAACAGTGTTTTTAAAATTTACTTAAAGATAATTCCATCTTCCTGCCCGGCCCTGCCCGGCTCGCGCCATTTCCAGGTAATTTACAGCAGCGCCACCACCAACAGCACCGCCGCCAGCGGCGCCTGCACCAGCACGATGCCGGGATGCGTGCGGCGCAGCTGGCCCCACACGGACAGGCCCGGCACTTCCTCGTGCGGATGGTGGGCTTCGTCGCGCAGCGACATCGCGTGCAGGAACATGCCGGCGATCAGGGGCCCGGGATTGACCCACCAGCCCTGCTCGAGCAAGCCGCGCGACAGGTAGATGGCCAGCGCGCCGATGACGAACGGCGAGGCCCACACCAGCACCAGCATCAGGCGGATGCCATAGAATTCCGCCACGGTGCCCACGCGGTGCAATCGGCTGAAATCGTGGTCTTCCATGCGCTTGTCGATGGCCAGTTCGGCGCGGCCGTACAGTGTCCACAGGCCGCCGAACAGGCAGCCCAGCAACACGCCGATGACGATGTCGGCCGCGAACACCGCATATTTATTCACGTCGGCCGTGCCGATGCCCAGCGACGTGTGGGCGGCGGCGTGCAGGTGCAGGCCCGCCTGCTCGCCTTCGGCCGTCGTATAGCGGTCGCGCACGTCATAGGTGCTGCCGATATACACGACATTCTTGCGCAGCGCCCCGGCATCCACGCCGGCCTGCCCATCGATCAGTTTGACGCGCGTGCGCGTGGGATACAGGAATGCCGGCGCCACGGCGGCCGGGTGAAACGGCGCAGTGACGGCGTTCTGCTCGGCCGCATCCTTGGCGTCGCCGTGGATCACGGGTTCGAACGCCCAGCGCGCCAGCTCCTTTTCGCTGCCCGTGCGCCGTGCCAGCTGGCACACGCGGCCGGCCAGCGCCAGCCCTTCCTTTTGCTCGGACAGGACGGCCGGCATGGGCTGCTGTTGCTCCTGCTCGTCGGCGCCATGCGCCAGCTCGAAGGCCACGGCCGCCAGCACGGGACTTTTCAGCTCGATGCGCGTGACGGCACCCATGCGTTCGCGGATCCGCGGGCTGGCAAAGTGGATGCCGGCCGCGCAGCGCGCGCGTATCCATGCCAGGTTCGCGTTGCGGTCCGATTGCTCGGGCAGGATCAGCACCAGTTGCCGGCCGTCGGCGGCCAGCCGGTCGAGCAGGCGGTCCAGCGGCCGCTCGCCCGCCCGGTGCTGTTCATACACGGCCGGCGCCAGGTCCAGGTCGATGGCCAGCACCTTGCTGCCGCGCGCGGCGGCGCTGGCGATCACTTGCTCCAGGCGCGTGCGTTCCAGCGGTTCGCGCTCGTCGAAGACCCGTTCGAACGCGGGCTGGTCGATTTCGATGATGCCGGGCCGGTAGGCGGCGCCCGGGTCCTTGCCCCGGTTCAATAGCTGCCCCTGTTCCGCGCTGGCGCGCAGCATGGCCGCATCGAGCCATTCGAGCACGTGAAAACCTTCCAGCACCAGCATCAACGCGGCGATCAGGCTGGCGCCGATCACGTGATGCAGCAGATGCGTGCCCGTCAGCTTGAAGGCCGAGCCCAGCTGGGCGACCGGCCACAGCAGGCGCCGCCACAACGGGGGGCGCGGTTGGTCCGGCTGGCTGGTTTCCACGGTGCGTTCCCCTCGCGTGCGCTGCATGAATTATCATTCAAGCAATAAATGATGACGAAAGGATAGTATATTGCAGTTGTGCCCGCTTAGCCGCACGGCTGGCAGCCTACTTCGGCTTGGCCAGCAGCAGCTTGCCCAGCGCTTCGAAGGCCGGCGTGGTGGTCGGGTCGTTCGCCGCATTGGCCGCCGTCGGCGTGGAGGCGAAACGCACGATCACCATTTCCGCCTTCGGGTCGACGTAGATGCGTTGGCCATACACGCCGCGCGCCATGTAGGCGCCATGGTCGTTGTGCGTGACCCACCACATGTCGCGGTAGCTCCAGCCCTTGAGCAGATCGTAGCCGCCCTTGGCGAACAGCTGCTTGTCGCCGCCGCGGCGGATATCCTCGACGGCCGCCTTGGGCAGAATCTGCTGGCCGTTGTAGCGGCCATCGTTGCGCAGCATTTCGCCGAAGCGGGCCAGGTCGCGCAAGCCCGCATTCAGGCCGCCGCCGGCAAACGGCGTGCCCGTCGAATCGACCGTCATGTAGGCATCCTGCTCGGCGCCCAGCTTCTGCCAGACACGCTCGGACAGGTAGTCGTTGACGTTCTGCCCCGTGACACGGGCGATGATCCAGCCCAGCACGTCGGAGTTGACCGTGCGGTAGCCGAACGCCTCGCCATGCCGGCCCTCGTGCAGCACCGTTTGCAGGTACTCGAAATAGCTGCGCGGCCCCGTGTAATCCTTCGGCTTGGGCAGCGGGCTGCCGGCCGCCGCGTGCTGCCACACTTCCGCTTTCGGGTCCGCGTAATCTTCGCTGAATTTCAGACCCGTGGTCATGTCGAGCACCTGGCGCACGGTGGCGTCGCCAAACGCCGACTTGGCCAGCTCCGGCACATACTCGGCCACTTTCTTGTCAGGATCGAGCTTGCCTTCGGCCACCAGCGCCGCGCCGATGGTGCCCATGACGGACTTCGTCACGGACATGGCGCCGTGCTGGCCGCTGTCCTTCAGCACGCCGAGGTACCGTTCATACACGATGCGTCCCCGGTGCAGCACCACGATGCCGTCCGTGTAGTTGGCGCCCAGCGACTGCTCCCAGGTCATCGGTTCCTTCGCGCCCAGGGGCGTGAAGCGCAGGCTGTCGATATCCGTGCGCAGCGCGCGTTGCAAGGGTACGGGCGCTTTCAGGCCGCGCGACACGTCCACCGTCGGCATCAGCTGGCGGAAGTGCGACACGCTCCAGCGCAGCTGCGGGAAATTGAAATAGCTGCCATCGTCGAAGCGGATGATCTTGTCGGCCGGCGGCGGCGCGCCCACCATCCATTGCAAGGCGGCCGGGTCGCTGGCGGCCGCTGACAGCGGCGCCGTCGCCTCGGCCGCGTGGGCGCCGGCGGACAGCGCCAGGCAGGCGGCGGCCAGGACCAGGCGTTTCATGCTGGGGAAATCGTTCATGCGGTGCTCTCCTTGATAGACAGAATATTTAATAAACCCATACCACGTTCGCCAGCCATCCCGTCCAGGTCCTGGCCTGCCCGTTCACCAGCTGGTTCACGCCCGACTGCGCGAACGAGGCGCTGAAGCCCAGGGTCAGGTAGGTATTCGGGTTGACGACGCGCACATACTTGACGAAGACATCGTTGGCCAGCATCGGGCGCAGCACGCCGGCGATCACCACGGGCGCGTCGCCCGGCCCGTCGAGGCGCGTGGCCTGGCCGAACTGCAGCGGACTGCCCATCCGGTTGGCCCGCACCTGGGCCAGGTAGGCGGTCACGGTGTCTTTCGGCGTCGGGTGCAGCTCGATGGTGGCCTGCAGCGCATTCACGTTGGCATTGACGAAAACCCAGGTGGCCTTGCTGCCAGAAGCCCAGGCACCCGGCGTGCCTTCGAAGAACAGCGGGTCGAAGCGCTCGTTGCGCGCCGTACGCGGATCGTCGCCGGAAAAACTCTGGTAGCCAAGCGTGAACTTCGGCGTCCACGCCACGCCGGGCAGCGAAAAGCCCCCTTCCGTGCGCCAGCCCCAGGCCCGCATCGGCTCGCGCGTATTCCACTCGCGCGCGGCATCGACGCCGAACCAGCCTTTCGACAGCACGGTGGGCAGCACGGGAACGCGCGCGTAGCCATACACGAACTGCAAGTCCTTGCGGCCGTCAGGCACGGCCAGCGGTGCGCCGATGCCGCCCGGCGCCGCCTGCGGATACGCGGCATGCGAACGGGGCACCTTGCCATACGCGATGCCGGCCTTGCGGTCGTTCGCGGGCGCGTAGCTGACATCCACGCCGACGACGCGCGTGCCGCTATCGTTGTCGGGGTTTTCATTCGGGTCGAGATAAAACGCCTGGGCACTGAACGCGTCCTGGCTTATTCTGGCCACCACGGAATTCTGGAAGGCCTTGCGCGGCCCCAGTTTCAGCGCGCCACGGTCAAAGCCGTTCGAGCCGCCATTGGCGATCAGCATGCCGGTACCCAGCGTGAAATTCTGCGCGCCGGCCGACAGGTCGAGCATGGCGCGCGTGCCGCCGAGCGGCATGCGGATGCCGGCGACGAATTCCTCGATCGAGATGCGGCCCGTGTCGCCCGCGCCAAACGGATCATGGCGCAAGGTACCCGAGCCGACGGCGGACACGCGCGCATACAGCTGCCTGCCGTCGCCCAGGTTGCGCTTGAAGCCGAGCGCCGGCTTGACATAGAACTCGTACCAGTAGGGATTGAAATCGAAGCCGGGATTGCGCGCCGGCGTATTCGACAGCTTCCAGAACAGATTGCTCTCGCCGGCCACCTGCACGCCCGCTTCCACGGAACGCGTCATGTGCCAGCCGGCGGCTATGGCCGGTTCGACGGCGGCGCGCCGGGCTACCTCTTTTTCCAGGCTGCTCTGGCCATCGGGATCGAGCTGACCGGCGGCGCCGCAGGCGGCGCTCCAGCCCAGCAGGGCCAGGATGAGTGAGCGGCGCACGGGGAACATCGCTTGCGTTGCCATAGGTATCCCTTGCGATAGCTGACTGTCGATTTGAACGGATGTTATCAGAGATGCTCTTGTTGTAAAGCATCCTATTGTGCGGGGCCAAACCTTGAGACGAACGTCTCACGGCAGCCGATGCTGCAGCGCAGAATGCGCCGCCCCGGCCTTCATGCTACAAACGGGCATACCATCAAAAATACCGAGACACCGGAGAGCGCCATGCCCTACGTCCGCCAGACCAGCCATATCGACCGCGTACGCGACCTGATCGCCGGCCGTATCGTCAATCCCGGGGCCGATACGGCCAGGCTGGCGTCCTCGTACCGGCGCTCGCTGGACGATTACCGGCTCGATCCCGCCTCCACCACCGGGCCGCGCATCCTCACGGGCGCCGAACTGCGCGCCATCCAGCAATCCGAGGAAAATTTTCTGCGCTCCACGGGCCAGTGCCTGCCGCGCCTGCACGCCATGGTGCGCGAAGCGGGCTACTGCGTCATCCTGGCCAATGCGCGCGGCGTGACGATCGACTACGCGGCCGACACGCACCAGCGCAAGGATTTCAAGAAGGCGGGCCTGTACCCGGGCTCGTGCTGGTCGGAAGAGGAGGAAGGCACGTGCGGCATCGCCTCCGTGCTGCTCGACCAGGAAGCCATCACCGTGCACAAGACCGACCACTTCCGCGCCGCCTTCACGGGCCTGACCTGCAGCGCAGCGCCGATCTTTTCGCCGCACGGCGACTTGATCGGCGTGCTCGATGCGTCGGCCTTGAATTCGCCCGATGCGCGCGACAGCCAGCGCCTGGTGAAACAGCTGGTGCGCCAGGGCGCGACCCTGATCGAGGACGGCTTTTTTCTCACGTCCTACGGCCATTGCTGCATCCTGCTGGCGCACCGCAACCGCCACTTCGTGGAAGTGCAGCCGGAAATGCTGCTCGCCATCGATGAACATGGCGACATCGTCGCCGCCAACCGCTGCGCGCGCGACGTCATCGGCGGTCTCGATAGCCTGCCGCGTCCCGTCGCCGAGGTGCTGGAAGTGCGCGCCGAACGGCTGTTCGATGCGCGCACGGGACACAACCTGCTGTCCCTGCGCCTGGCGGGCGGCGGCACCTGGCTGCATGCGCGCGTGCGCGCGCCGTTGCGCCAGGCCAGCGCGCGGGCACGCGTCCGAAACGCCGCCCCCGTGACAGAGGATGCGCCGGCCTGCACGCCGCAGGAGCTGGCCGAGCGCACGCGCATCGTCAACGCCATGAACGCCGCCAAATGGCGCCCGCTGCAGGCGGCCGCCATGCTGGGCGTCTCGCGCGCCACCCTGTACCGGCGCCTCAAGCAGCTGCACATCGTGCCGCCGCACCGCCAGTAAGGCATCCGGCAAGCTGAGATTTCCGTCTCACATTCGTCCATGCTGCGCTGCGGGATGCGGGGCCGGAACGCCGGTGTTACAACATCGTCAGCGGCAACACAGCCGCATCCCATCATAAAGTCAGCAGACTTGGAGGAGACACGATGCAAACCGAAATCAACCCGCACGACCTGGCCGTGGCCGGCATCCTGGAGCAGCTCGAAGGCTTTCTTCGCGCCAGCGACGGCACGGGCGCCGCGCAGCTGTTCGAACAGGACGGCTACTGGCGCGACCTGGTGCTGTTTACCTGGAACCTGAAAACCCTGGAAGGCCGCGAGCAGATCGCCGCCATGCTGGCCGCCCAGCTGGGCGCCGTGCAGCCCGTCTCCATCCGCATCGCCGACGGCGAACATGCGGTGGAAGCGGGCGGCGTGCTGCAAAGCTGGATCACGGTGGAAACGAATGTGGCGCGCGGCGTGGGCTTCATCCGCATCCGCGACGGCAAGATCTGGACGCTGCTTACCACCATGAGCGAATTGAAGGGTTTTGAAGAAGCCAAGGGCGGCCGGCGGCCCATGGGCGCGGAACACGGCGCGCGCACCAACCGCAGCAGCTGGCTGGAGCACCGTGAACAGGAAGCCAAGGAACTCGGTTACGCGCGCCAACCGTATTGCGTCATCATCGGCGGCGGCCAGGGCGGCATCGCGCTGGGCGCGCGCCTGCGGCAATTGAACGTCCCCACCATCATCATCGAGAAAAACGCCCGTCCCGGCGACAGCTGGCGCAAGCGCTACAAGTCGCTGTGCCTGCACGACCCCGTCTGGTACGACCACATGCCGTACATCCCGTTTCCCGACAACTGGCCCGTCTTCACGCCCAAGGACAAGGTCGGCGACTGGCTGGAAATGTACACCAAGGTGATGGAACTGAACTATTGGGGTTCGACGTCATGCGAATCGGCCAGCTTCGACGACGCCAGCGGCGAGTGGACGGTACAGGTGCTGCGCGACGGCCAGCCCGTCACCCTCAAGCCGAAGCAGCTGGTGCTGGCGACGGGCATGTCGGGCAAGGCGAACATGCCGAAGTTCAAGGGCATGGACGTGTTCCAGGGCGAGCAGCAGCACTCGTCGCAGCATCCGGGACCGGACGCGTATGCCGGCAAGAAGGTGGTCGTCATCGGCGCGAACAATTCCGCGCACGATATCTGCGCCGCCCTGTGGGAAGCGGGCGTGGATGTGACCATGGTGCAGCGCTCGTCGACACACATCGTCAAGTCCGATTCCTTGATGGACCTGGCGCTGGGCGACCTGTATTCGGAGCGGGCGCTGGCGGCCGGCATGACGACGGCCAAGGCGGACCTGACGTTCGCCTCGATCCCGTACAAGATCCTGGCCGACTTCCAGAAACCCGTCTTCCAGGCCATCCGCGAGCGCGACGCGGATTTTTATGCGCGGCTCGAGGAACGGGGCTTCATGCTCGATTTCGGCGACGACGACTCCGGCCTGTTCATGAAATACCTGCGCCGCGGCTCCGGCTACTACATCGACGTGGGCGCCTCCGAACTGGTCGCCGAGGGCAAGATCAAGCTGAAAAGCGGCGTCGGCGTGCAGGAACTGAAAGCCCGTTCCATCGTGCTCTCCGACGGCACGGAGCTGCCCGCCGACCTGGTGGTATACGCCACCGGCTACGGCTCCATGAACGGCTGGGCAGCCGACCTGATCTCGCCCGAGGTGGCGAATAAAGTGGGCAAGGTGTGGGGCCTCGGTTCCGCCACGACGAAGGACCCGGGCCCGTGGGAGGGCGAGCAGCGCAATATGTGGAAACCCACGCAGCAGCAATCGCTGTGGTTCCACGGCGGTAACCTGCACCAGTCGCGCCACTATTCCCAGTACCTGTCGCTGCAGCTGAAGGCGCGCATGGAAGGCTTGACTACCCCCGTGTATGGGCAGCAGGAGGTGCATCACCTGGCGTAAAGGTGCTGTCGCCCGCGTAGGTCGGATTAGCGACACGTCGCGTAATCCGACACCTTGTTGGCGGCTCATGTCGGATTACGCGCGGCCTTGCCGCGCTAATCCGACCTACCGCCACTCAAAAAAATGGCGGCGGACCGAAGTCCGCCGCCATTCTTACGTCATGCAGCCAACGATTACTGTTTGATCGCTTCGATCGCAAACGTCAGGGTCACGTCATCGCTGACGGCCGGCGCATATTTACCGGCGTTGAATTCCGAGCGCTTGATCTTGGCCGTGGCGTTGGCGCCGCAGGCGTCTTTCTTCAGCATCGGGTGCGGTGCGCAATGGAACGAGGTGACGGTCAGCGTCACCGGCTTGGTCACGCCTTTCAGGGTCAGGTTGCCTTCCACGGAGGCCAGCTTGTCGCCGTCGAAATTGAATTTGGTCGATTTGTAGGTGGCGACCGGGTACTTGGCCGTGTCGAGGAAGTCCTCGCCCTGGATGTGCGAGTTGAACAGGGTCGAACCCGTGTCGACGGACTTGGTATCGATCAGCACTTCGACGGCGCCCGTCTTGGCGGCGCGGTCCAGCGTGACCTTGCCGGTGGTGTTATTGAAACGGCTTTGCTGTGTCGAGAAACCCATGTGGGTGTACTCGAAACGGGGGAAGGTGTGGCTGCCATCGATGACATAGACTTCAGGAGCGGCAACAGCGGACAGCGAGAAACCGGCGGCGGCGATAAAAGCGAGCAGTTTTTTCATGATGGATTCCTGATAGGGAGTGGTGGATGTCAAAACCGCAAACGGCTGCAGGCGAACGGCGCCTGCGGCTGATTGTCTGGCTTCAGTTGCAACAGATTATGCATGGCATGAAGATCGATGTAAAACGGAAAATATACCTAGTTAGCATCGATAAAATCGATAATAAGAGCGGTAATCTTCGCGACAGCGGCTTCTGCTACCGATTATTGTCTTCATTGCAAAAAATATCCAGCGTTATCCAGCAACATAAATGAGAATGATTCTTGTTATTGTTTGATGAGCTTGCTATGATTGCCTGCTTTGATAACGAGGAAACGCGCGGTGCTTGAACGCTATTACCAGGAATTGCTGCGCCTGATTTCGCGCTCCACGGGATGCCGCGACAAGGCACAGGACGTGGTGCAGGAAGCCTACGCCCGCATCCTGGCACGCGATCCGCTCGGCGGCGCACCTCCCCGGCAAGGCGGTGCGCCCTCCCTGCACAGCGGCGCGGCGCCCGATAGCGGCCAGCGCGCGCTGCTGTACGTGACGGCAAAGAACATCGCCATCGATGAACAGCGCTTGCAGCAGAGACGGCCCCATGACGCGCTCGACGAGCCGCACATGCAGCTGCGCGCGCCGCGCGCCGATGAACCCGACCAGCGGCTGCACGACCGGCAAACCATGGAGCGCCTGCTGGCCATCATCGACGCCCTGCCGCCGCGCTGCCGCCAGGCTTTCGCGCTGTACAAGTTCGATGGCCTGAGCCAGATCGAGATCGCCGCCCAGATGGGTATCTCCGTCAACATGGTGGAAAAACACATCATCAACGGCATGCTCGCCTGTAAAAAAGGCTTACCCGAGCGGGATACGCTATGAAACAGCACATGACATCACAAGACACGACGGCCGACGACATCGACTTCCTGGCGGCGCAATGGCTGCTGCGCCACGACGCGGGCCTGGCCGCGCACGAACTGGCGGCATGGCAGCAATGGCTGGACGCGGACACGCGCCACCAGCAGGCCTGGGAGGCGCTGGCCCGCACCGATGCGCTGCTGGCCAGTCTGCCGGCGCAGCGCGTGGCGGCCTTCAGCCAGCCCGCCCCGGCGGCGGGCACGCCGTCATCGCTGTTGCAGCGGCTGCGCCAGGCGGCCTCCTTCCCGCCGCGCGGCGCGCTGGCCGGCGGCTGCCTGCTGCTGTGCGGCCTGCTGGCCTGGCCGCTGGCCAGCCATCTGCAGCGCCCCGGCTTCCAGCACGATTACAGCACGGCGCGCGGCCAGTTCGCCACGCAAGTCCTGCCCGACGGCAGCCGCATCGAACTCGATAGTGGCAGCGCCGTCGACGTGGCCCTGCACCGCGACCGGCGCACCGTGCGCCTGCTGCGCGGCCAGGCCATGTTCCATGTACACGCCGACCCTGCGCGTCCGTTCCAGGTCATCGCGGGAGCGGCCACGGCAACGGTGCTGGGCACGCATTTTTCCGTGCGCCACGTGGACGCCACGACACAGGTGAGCGTGGCGCAAGGCACGGTGCGCGTGGAAAGCGAAGCCGGCGCGCATGCCGAAGTGCTGCGGGCGGGCGACACGGTCACCGTCACGCCGCACGGCGTGAATGCGCTGGCCAGGGTCAACGCGCAAGCGGTGGGCAACTGGCGTGCCGGGCGCCTCGATTTCGAGGACGCCACCCTGGCCGAGGCGCTGGCCGAATTCCAGCGCTATGGCGACACCAACCTCGTGCTCGACGATCCGGCCCTGGCCGGCCTGCGCCTGAACGGCAGCTTCGACGCCAAGCTGCCGGCGCAATTTGCCGCCGCCCTGCCGCTGGCCTTGCCCGTGCGCCTGCTGCGCCAGGACGGCAAGCTGCATATCGTCGCCCGCTGATTTGTCCCCATGTCGCGAAATAAAATCAATCTGCACGTCAGGGTAAATGATACTCATTCGTTTTAACTATGAAGGATCACCAACATCACCATAGGAAAAACATGCATTTGACTCCACCACGCCACCCCTTGCCCGCCCGCCTGTCTCCCCTCTTACTGGCCATCGGCCTGGCCTTCGGCACGCCCGCCGTGCATGCCGCCGCCGCGCCGGTGGCGCAGGTGGAATGGCACATCCCCGCGCAGCCTCTGAACCGCGCGCTGAACGAGCTGGCGCGCCAGGCCGGCATGGTGCTGCTGGCCGACGCGCGCCTGACGCAGGGACGGCAAAGCGCGCCGCTGCAAGGCCGGCATTCGCTGCCCGAGGCGCTGCGCCAGCTGCTGGCCGGCAGCGGCCTGCAGGCGCAGCTGCAAGGCGGTACGACCATCATCATCAGCGCGCCGGCGCCTGTCTCTGCCGGCGCGGTGCAGATCGGCACCCTGCGCGTGAATGGCCAGGGCGGCAGCGGCACGTTCGAGGCGGACGACACGGATCCGGCTGACCTGCCCTACGTCACGTCCGCATCGTCCGCCTACATCGGGCGCGAGCAGATCGAACGCTTCCGCGGCACGTCGCCGGCCGATATCTTCAAGGGCGTGGCCGGTGTGCAGGTGGGCGACAGCCGCAACAGCGGCGCCGTCGACGTCAACGTGCGCGGCATGCAGGGCCAGGGCCGCGTGCCCGTGCTGATCGACGGCAGCCTGCAGTCGTCCACCGTCTACCGCGGATACGCGGGCATCGCCGACCGCAGCTACATCGACCCTGACCTGATCAGCGCCATCCGCATCGACAAGGGCCCGAACCTGTCGGCGCAAGGCGCGGGCGCCATCGGCGGCATGGTCAGCATGCAGACCCTGCGCCCCGAAGACATCCTGCGACCGGGCCAGCGCACGGGCGTGCGCCTGCGCGGCGGCATGCAGGACAACAGCGTCTCGGCGCCCGCCGATTTCGGCAGCGCGCCGCGCACGCACCGCAACAAGCTGGGCGACCCGCGCAGCGGCTTTGGCAGCATCGCCGTGGCCACGCGCCAGGATGACTACGACCTGGTGGCCGCCATCAGCCACCGCAGCATCGGCAATTATTTTTCCGGCACGCGCGGCTTCGGGCGCTATCAGATGCTCAACGAATGGGGCGACGACAATGGCGTGACGCAGTTCTTCAAGAAGGGCGACGAAGTGCTGAACACGGCCAACCGCACCACCTCGGCCCTGTTGAAGGCCAACCTGCGCCTGCCGCACGAACAGAAGCTGGAGCTGGGTTACCGCTATTTCGACAGCAGTTATGGCGAAATCATGCCGTCGCAGATCTACCGCAACAGCACCGGCAGCATCCCGCAGTGGGACCCCAGCCAGGTGCGCACCAACGCCCTGACGGCGCGCTACGAGTGGAAGCCGGAAGGCCAGCAGCTGATCGACCTGAAGGCCAACCTGTGGCTGACGGACATGCAGAGCAAGTCGCGCAACGGCGACATCTTCAGCAATCCGCTGGAAGGCAAGCCCAATCCGGGCGGCCATGAATGCAAGGAATGCGTGGAAGTGCTGTACCTGGCGAAGAACCAGGCGCGCCGCGTCGGCGCGGACCTGACGAACAGCTCGCGCTTCGCCACCGGCATGGGCGCGCTGAAGCTGGACTATGGCCTGTCGCTGCAGAACGAGGATATCGGCCCGGCCGACAGCGTGCGCATCCTCGACGAAGACCTGAACGCCAACCACACGCTGCGCAACGGCAAGCGCCACGAGCAGAGCGCATTCGCCTCGCTGCAGTGGCAGGCGCGCGACTGGCTGAGTGTCGAGGCGGGCGGGCGCTTCCAGCGCTTCGAGTCACGCGACCGCAACCGCCGCGCCGAACAGCAATACCAGCCGCAAGGCTGGCAATGGGTCACCATGTGGGACAAGGACGGCGATCAGCTCGGCGCAGCGAAGTGGTACCAGGATGCGCAGGGCCGGTTTACGCCCGCCACCAATCCCGCGCTGGTGGGCGGCATGGTGGAAAAATACGGCGCCGAGCCGGCGCCGCTGGACGTCTCGCAGGTCGCCGACTGGAGCGGCAGTGATTATGTCTTCCGCGACGCCATCCCCGGCCTGTTCAGCTACAGCAAGCCGATCCGCCGCAAGGACCACGGTTTTGCGCCCACGTTTGCGCTGACGGCGCGCCTGTCCGACAGCGTCAGCCTGTTCCTGCGCGACGCGCGCGGCCTGCGCATGCCCAGCCTGTATGAGTCGACAATGGGATTCTCGGCCACGTATTCGTCGCCCTTGAATGCCGAGCGCAGCCACAACCGCGAGATCGGCGTGAGCCTGGTCAAGGATGGCGTATGGAGCGCCGCCGACAAGCTGCGCCTGCGCGTGGCGTACTTCGACAACGTCACCCACGGCTACATCACGCGCCGTCCGCTTCCCGACTTGCCGGCCTACGCGCAGAATTTCTCGATGGCGAATACGGACAAGTACAGCGTCTCGGGCATCGAGCTGCAGTCGTCATATGACCGGGGTAGCGTGTTTGCCGACTTTTCCGGCACCTGGAACCGCAAGACCCTGATCTGCGACGCGGCCACGGCGGCCTATTTGCGCAAGGCCAGCGAGTGGGAATCGGATATCTGGAACACGCCCGACTGCTCGCCCATCGGCTTTTCCAGTTCCTACGTGAGCAACCATATCCAGCCCAAACTGAGCGCCAACCTGACCCTGGGCACGCGCTGGCTGCAGGAAAAACTCACCGTCGGCACGCGCCTGACGCACGTCGGCCATCCGCTGGCGCGCCAGGACGACAAGGCCGTGTGGCAGTCGTGGACGGGCACCTCGCCGCAGGTGCTGACGCAGGCCTACACCCTGGCCGACCTGTTCGCCAGCTACAAGATCACGCCCAACGCCACCGTCGACGTAGCGCTGGACAACCTGACGGACCGTTACTACCTCGATCCGCTGACCCTGAGCCTGATGCCGGGACCGGGCCGCACGGCGCGCGTCACGCTTGGCCTTCGTTTCTGATTTGATTCATCCTTATAATAGAGAGCAGATATTCCATGCATGCAAGCGACACCACCAGCACCTTGAACGCCGTTCCGACCAACGCGGCCCCGACCCGCAGCCAGCGCCTGAAAGCCGACACCATGGCCACCCACGAATTGCTGGACCAGCGCATCATGGCCAGCGCGCCGTTTTCCAGCCGCGACAATTACGCGCGCTTCCTGCAGGCGCAGTACGCGTTCCTGCGCGACGTCGACGCGCTGTACGACAACGCGCAACTGGCCGCCCTGCTGCCGGATCTGGAACAGCGCCGCCGCTACGCCAGCATCGCGGCCGATCTGCGCGACCTGGGCACCGCCCTGCCAGCCGATGCGGCCACGCCGCCGTTCGACGCGCAGCTGGACCTGGCCACGGCGCTGGGCTGGCTGTACGTGAGCGAAGGCTCGAAGCTGGGCGCGGCCATCCTGTATAAACTGGCCGGCAAGATCGGCCTCGATGAACACCACGGCGCGCGCCACCTTGCGGGCCACCCGGACGGGCGCGCGCGCCACTGGCGCGAGTTTACGTCCGTGCTCGATACGGCCGCCCTTGATGACGCCGGCGAAGCGCGCGTGATCGAGGGCGCGCGCGCCGCCTTTTTGCGCATGTACGGCCACGTGGAGGCCTGCGCCTGATGGAGGAACCAGTGACCCGAGCAAACGCGGAAGCGCACACGGCACGGCTGCGCCGCTGGGCCTGGACGGTGGCCGGCATGCTGATGGTGGCGCTGGGCGTGATCGGCGCCCTGCTCCCCGTCATGCCGACGACGATCTTCCTGATCCTGGCGCTGGCCTGCTTCAGCCGCGCCTCGCCGCGCCTGGAACACTGGCTGCTGCACCACCCGCGCTTTGGCGCGCCGCTGCGCCAGTGGCGCGAACACCGCGCCGTGTCGCGGCGCGGCAAGATCCTCGCTTGCCTGGGCATGGCCATCGGTTTTGTCGCCATGTGCCTCGGCCATCCGCCCTGGTGGGTCATCGTCCTCGTGGCAACGATGGAAATCGCCGTCATCCTCTATCTGCTGCGTCGCCCGGAGGGTCCGGCGCCGGCGCCAGAAAAGACGCCGCCGCCGGAGTGGCACAAGCCGCTGACCATCGCCACGGTCTTCGCCGTGCATGGCGCCCTGCTGGGATGGGCCGTGCACCACCGGGCGCCAGCGGCGCCCGTACTGGCCATCGCGCCCGACTCCGCACAGCCGGCCATGCTGCTGTTCCTGCCGGCCGCCGCCCCGCCCCGCCCTTTGGAGCAGAATCTTGCTGAACAGGTCAGCGCGGCCGCCGCGCCATCGCAAGCCCTTGCCAAAAAGGCAGTGCCGGCCATCCCGCAGTTCGTGCTGCCGCAGCCCGATGCCGCGCCCATGCCCCAGCAAGCCGAGAGCATCGCGGCCGTTGCCGAGGTGCGCCATGCCGCCGTCACGCCGGCACCGGTAGCCACGGCGTCTGTCGCGGCGGCACCGCCCTCGCCTGCTCTGCCGCCCGCGCCACAGGAGCTGCGCAGCGGCGTATCGAGCTGGGAAGGCAAGGTTTTGGCGCGCATGGAGCGCTTCCGCCGCTACCCGACGGCGTCGCGCGCGAAGCAGGAACAGGGCGTGGTGTATCTGCGCTGCCGCATCGACCGCGATGGCCAGGTGCTGGCGGCCGCCATCGAGCGCAGTTCCGGTTCCGCGGCGCTGGATCAGGCCGCGCTCGACACTTTGCAACGGGCGGCGCCACTGCCGCGCATTCCCAAGGAACGGCCGGACCCGCTGGAATTATCGATTCCCGTCGAATTTTCCATCGGCTGAACACGAAAAAACCGCGTTTACTCTCGCCAAACACCCATATAGACATTATTTGCATATTCAAAGCAAGATTCTGTCGTAGGAGTAATAACACGATCGGAGGTATACTACGCAACCGACGTAACAGGCTGGGCGATTTGGCCCCTGCAAGCAAGCCTGTCACGGTCCAATAAAAAAGGAAACACTGCATGACCACACCACACCGTACGCCGGTGATTCGCATCGATGGCGCGAACAAGACCTTCGCGCTGCCCAAGGGCGAACAATTCCACGCGGTCAAATCGGTCACGCTGGAAGTCTATCCCGGTGATATTTTCGGCCTGATCGGCAAGAGCGGCGCCGGCAAATCGACCCTGCTGCGCCTGATTAACCTGCTCGAACGTCCCGACAGCGGCACCATTACCGTGGCCGGGCGCGAACTGACGCGCCTGGGCAAGAGCGCATTGCGCGACGCGCGCCAGAACATCGGCATGATTTTCCAGCAGTTCAACCTGCTGCAAAACGCCAGCGTCTTCGACAACGTCGCCTTCCCCCTGAAAATCCACGGCACGGCCAAGGGCGAGCAGATCGCCGCCCGCGTCGAGGAATGCCTGGCGCTCGTCGGCCTGTCCGACAAGCTGCACAGCTATCCGGCGCAACTGTCCGGCGGGCAGAAACAGCGCGTGGCGATCGCCCGCGCCCTGGCCAGCCACCCCGACGTGCTGCTGTGCGACGAGCCGACCTCCGCGCTGGACGCGGAAACGACGCGCGCCCTGCTCGACACCCTGCGCGACATCAATGCGCGCCTGGGCGTGACCATCGTCATCGTCAGCCATGAGCTGTCGGTGCTGGGCGCCATCTGCAACCGCGTGGCCGTCGTGGAAAACGGCGCCATCGCCGAACAATTCGATCTGAGCGACACGGCCACCCCGCGCAAGACGGCGCTGGGACGCGAGCTGGCTTATTACGGCACCGAGGCGTTTGAAGCCACCGCATGGAAGGATGCAACACATGTTTGAAGAATCGATCAATAACGTCGTCAACCTGCTGCCGGAAATCTGGGTGGCGCTGGGCCAGACCATGACCATGCTGGGCATCGGCTTGACCGCCGCCATCCTGATCGGCGGCCCGCTGGGCATCCTGCTGTTCCTCGTCTCGGAAGGCCAGTCGCTGGAAAACCGCCCCCTGTCGACCATCCTGGGCTGGCTGGTGAATACCGTGCGCAGCTTCCCCTTCATCATCCTGCTGGTCGCCCTGACGCCGTTTACGCGCATCATCGCGGGCACCTCGATCGGCCCGCTGGCAGCTGCCGTGCCGCTGTCGTTCGCCGCCATTCCCTACCTGGCGCGCCTGGTGGAACAGAACCTGCGCGAAGTGCCGCGCGGCGTGATCGAGGCGGCGCACGCCATGGGCGCGTCGGAGCTGCAGATCATCTTCCGCGTGCTGCTGGTCGAAGCGCGTTCCGGCCTCGTGCTGGCACTGACCGTGCTGTCGATCAGCTTCCTGTCGTATTCGGCCGTGGCCGGCGTGGTGGGCGGCGGCGGCATCGGCGACCTGGCCATCCGCTACGGCTACTACCGCTTCGAGACGGACATCATGGTCGCTACAGTCGCCATCCTGATCGTGCTGGTGCAAACCATCCAGTTCGCCGGCACGCGCATCGCCAAGCGCCTCGACAAACGTTAATTCAAATTCAGAAACAAGGACCTGCATGAACCACATTCGCCGCACCCTGCTGCTGGCCGCCGCCAGCCTGACCCTCGCCACCGCCGCCCACGCCAAGGACCCGAAGGAAATCGTCATCGGCACCAGCTCCGGCCCCTACTCGGACCAGCTGAAGCTGGGCATCAAGCCCATCCTGGAAAAACAGGGCTACAAGGTCAAGATCGTCGAATTCAACGACTACGTGCAGCCGAACTACGCGCTGGCCGAAGGCTCGCTGGACGCCAACGTGTTCCAGCACATCGTGTATCTGACCAAGTTCGCCACCGATAACAAGCTGCCACTGAGTTCATTGATCACCGTGCCGACCATGCCGATCGGCCTGTACGGCGGCAAGCAAAAGACGCTGGCCGAAGTCAGGAACGGCGCCACCATCACCATGCCGAACGACCCGACCAACCAGGCGCGCGCGCTGGTGATGCTGGCCAAGATGGGCTGGATCAAGCTGAAACCGAACGTCGACCCGCTGCGCGCGTCCGAGCGCGACGTACTGGAGAACCCGAAGAAGCTGAAACTGGTGCCGCTGGAAGCGGCGCAGTTGCCACGCTCGCTGGCGGACGCCGACTACGCTTTCGTCAACGGCAACTTCGCCCTGGCCGCCGGCATGAAGCTGACGTCGGCCCTCTCCGTGGAAAAGATCTCGGACAGCTACATCAACCTGGTCGCCATCCGCACGGCCGACAAGGCCAAGCCCTGGGTCAAGGACCTGGAAGCGGCCTACCGCTCGCGCGCCTTCCTCGACGCCACCAACAAATACCTGGCCGGCTACGAAAAGACGGACTACCAGCTGGCGCTGGAAAAGACGCTGAAAAAATAAACGGCGTGCACCAAACGTAAAAAGGACGGCCAAGGCCGTCCTTTTTTATTGTCCGCGCCTTGCGGGCGCCATCACTATTTAGAAGCGGTAACCGACGCCGACACCGATCAGCAATGGATCGACCTTGACTTCGCTGGCCTTGGCGCCACCGATGAACACATCGCTGCGAATCTGCACTTTCTTGATGTCGAAGTTCAAGGACCAGTTTTTGTCCAGCTTGTAGTCGACACCGGCTTGCAGCGAGTAGCCCCAGCTGTCATGCTCGAGGCGGCCGGCGCCGTTCAGCAATTTCACGTCCGAGATATTCGTGTAGTTGATACCGGCACCCACGTAAGGGCTGAACTGTTTTTCAGGCATGAAGTGGTATTGCAGCGACAGGGTCGGCGGCAGGTGCTTGAAGGTACCGATATTGTTGCCGTCGAGCTTGACGTCATGCTTTTGCGGGTAAGTCAGGATCAGCTCGGCAGCGATATTCGGGGTGAAGAAGTACGAAATATCGATTTCAGGAATCGTCTTGCTGCTGACCGTCAAACGGTCGGATGCGCCGACGCCACCAACAGGAGCAGATTTATCGGCCGGATCGATGTGCACGGCGCGCGCACGGACCAGCCATGGGCCTTCCTGTGCCATTGCGTTGCCGGCGAATGCGCCGATGGCGGCCAAAACGATTGCTGCTGCAGTTGCGGACTTTTTCATTTTATTTTCCTCTGTCGTTAAGTAACGCTGCGAAGTCTAAGAGTGCAGTGCAACAAAAACTTTGATCCACATCAAATAGTGCTAGATGGCATCAACAGAGGGATTTTTTCCTTTGCCCAGGTCAAGAAAATGCGGCATTGCAAAATCAGGCCGCCTCGGCGAACAGGCTGGCGACCCAGTCTGCAAACACGCGCACGCGCGGCGACAATTGCCGGTGGTGGGGATACAGCACGGACACGGGCAGCGGGTCGGGACGCCAGTCCCGCAGCACTTCCACCAGCTCGCCAGACGCCAGCGCCCGCTCCAGGTGATAACGGGGCGCCTGGATCAAGCCCATGCCCGCGCGGCAGCAGGCGTGATACGCGTCCGCGTTATTGACGGACACGCTGCCCGGCAAGGCCACGCTGTGCCGCTGCCCATCCGCCTTGAAATCGAAGGGCCAGACCTTGCCCGTCTGGGCGGAAAAGAAATTGACGGCGCGGTGGCCCGCCAGCTGCGCCAGGTTTTCCGGCGTGCCGTGTGCGGCCAGGTAGGCGGGGCTGGCGCACGTCACCTGCTCCAGCAGCGCCACCCTGCGCGCCACCATCGACGAATCGCTCAACTCCCCCACGCGCAGCACGCAATCGACGCCTTCGCGCACCAGGTCGACGAGGCGGTCGCCCATGCCGATTTCCAGTTCGATCAAGGGATAGCGGGCGCAGAACCGGTCCAGCACGGGCATGACGAAGTGCATGGCCAGGGTCGCGTGCAGGTCGATGCGCAGCTTGCCGGCCGGCTGCCGCGCCGCCGAGGAAAACACGGCTTCCGTTTCTTCCAGGTCCGCCAGCAGGCGCGCGCAGCGCTGGTAATACGCCTCGCCATCGGGCGTGGGCGTCACTTGCCGCGTGGTCCGCTGCAGCAGGCGCACGCGCAGCCGCGCTTCAAGCTGCTTGATCGCATGCGTGACGGTGGCCTTCGGATAGCCAAGGTCATGCGCCGCCTGCGTGAAACTGCGCAGTTCGACGATGCGGGTAAAGATGCGCATCGCATCGAATCGGTCCATGGCCCCTCCATTGTTATTGTCTGCTGCACAGTGTAGCGATCCGGGTGCCATTTTTCCATTCTTAACTATCGCGCTGGCAAACTTGTCCGCAACGCAAGCACTACTTGCACCGATGTCACTGGATTGCCGCCTGCCCATGCAGCATACTATTTTCAATGCGCACATGAGAATGGTAATGATTATCATTTGCGATATAATGGCTTACCTCGCTCAGCGATTACAAAAAGGAATGGGAGACATGGATATATTGAGGGAACTGCGTGAATCGGGCTTGAAAGTGACCATCCCCCGCTTGCGGATTCTGCAGCTGTTCCAGGAAGGCACGATCAAGCACCTGAGTGCGGACGATGTCTACAAACTCTTGCTGGCCGAAAAGATCGACGTGGGCCTGGCCACCATCTACCGCGTGCTGATGCAGTTTGCCGAAGCGGGCATTTTGTTTCGCCGGCACTTCGAATCGGGCCACGCCGTCTTCGAACTGAACGAAGGCCAGCACCACGACCACCTGGTCTGCACGGGTTGCGGCAAGGTCGATGAATTCGTCGACGAAGGCATCGAACTGCGCCAGAACGAGATCGCCGCCGAGCGGGGCTTCGTGCTGCACGAGCACGCGCTGTCGCTGTACGGCACCTGCGCCGAGTGCACGGCGAAGAAAATCCCGCCGCGCCGGGTCTGACGATGCCTGGGCCGCCTGGGCGCCACTGCCTTGCGGTAAGATTCGCTCACGCTCGAGAAAGGATCACCCATGTACATCGGAGAAATCGCCCGCCTGGCGGGCACCTCGCCCAAAGCCTTGCGCCACTATGAGGCGCTGGGCTTGCTGGGCGACGTGCGCCGTTCCGGCGCCTATCGCGTGTATACGCAGCAAGACCTGGCGCAAGTCAAGCTGATACGCCAGGCGCAGGTCCTGGGCTTCCGCCTGGCCGAACTGCTGCCAGTCCTGGCCGGCGATGACACGGACTGGGCCGCCCTGTCGCGGCACATCGACGCCAAGCGCGCGCAGGTGCGGCAGGATATCGCCCGCCTGCGCCAGCTCGACGCGCACTTGGCCGACATCGACACGGAAATCCGCGACTGCCTGGCGCGCCAGCAATTGCAGGCAGCCTGACACTGCGCGCTTGACTCTGCCACTAGGGGCAGGCTTTAGCATGCAAGCTCTTCTTTAACGGACAGCCTGCATCATGACCAAGACGACACCCAAGCGCATATTGATTCTCCTCGGCCACCCGTCCAGCGACAGTTTCTGCGCCGCCCTGGCCGAGGCCTACGCCGCCACGGCCCGCGGCGCAGGCCACAGCGTGCGCGAACTGCGCCTGGGACAGCTGGACTTCGACCAGAACCTGCATGAAGGCTACCGCCAGGTGCAGCCGCTGGAGCCGGACTTGCTGGCCGCGCAGGAAGCCATCAGCTGGGCCGAACACCTGGTGTTTGCCTACCCGATCTGGTGGGGCGGCGCGCCGGCCCTGCTGAAGGGCTTTGTCGACCGCGTCTTCCTGCCCGGCTTTGCCTTCAAATACCGCCCGGGCAAGGCGTTTCCAGCCCAGCTGCTGCTGGGACGCACGGCCCAGCTGCTGGTGACGATGGACACGCCGCCCTGGTATTTCCGCTGGGTCTACCGCATGCCCGGCATCCACCAGCTGCGCAAGACGACGCTGGAGTTCTGCGGCGTCAAGCCCGTCAAGGTGGCCAGTTTCGGCCCCATGATCAATTCCACCGAAGCGCAGCGCCAACGCTGGCTGGCGCAGGCGCAGGCGCTGGCCCGGGGCCTGTAAGTTGCTTGCCCTACAGCCATCTTGCATACGGTTTTGACAAGTCGGTAATCAAGACGTCACATTCGACGGCTACCATGATGATATTGCCTGTTTGTCAGTCGCCTTGCCCGCGTGACAACAAGGGTCCGATCGTCATGTAAAGGTAGCCGCTGTGGAGTTCAACGCTTCTCGATTGCATCTTCCCCGTTATCGCACGTCCGTGGCGCTTGACCTGTGCATTCCCACGGAATCCGTGCAGGCCGACGCCAGCAACTTCGCCGTGCTGGAACTGTTCACGGAGCGGCGTGACATGATGAGCCTGCCCGTCACGGAACAGCAGAAGCCCATCGGCTTAATCAGTCGCAACATCTTCATGTCGCAGATGTCCAAGCCCTTTTATCACGAGGTGTACGGCAAGAAGAGCTGCATCGCCTTCATGGACAAGGAACCGCTGATCGTCGATGGCGCCATGAGCATCGAGGACCTCACCTTCCGCGCCGTGGAAGCGGGAGAGAAGGCGCTGGCCGACGGCTTCATCATCACCGAGGATGGCGCGCTGGCCGGCGTGGGCTTCGGCCTGCAGCTGATGAACGTGGTGGCCACCATGCAGGCGGAAAAGAACCGGCAGATCATGCACAGCATCGATTACGCCAGCGTGATCCAGCGCGCCCTGCTGCGCACCTCCGATGCGGAACTACGCGCCGCCCTGCCCGACGCGCACCTGGAATGGCAGCCGCGCGACGTGGTCGGCGGCGACTTCTACTTTTTCGAACGCCACGAAGGGGGCTGGTTCGCCGCCATCGCCGACTGCACGGGCCACGGCGTGCCGGGCGCCTTCATGACCCTGATCGCCTCGTCGGCCCTGAGCCAGGCCCTGCGCGAACGGGGGCCGCGCGATCCGGCCGCCCTGATCGGCGCCGTCAGCCGCGCCATCAAGACCCTGCTGGGCCAGGACGGCGCCGACAGCGGCCACGCCGGCTCGAACGACGGCATGGATTGCGCCTTTTTGTGCTACGACGAGGCCAGCGCCAGCCTGCGTTTCGCGGGGGCGAAACTGGCGCTCTACGTGGTGGCCCCCGGCGAAGAAACCGTGCGCGCCATCGACGGCGCGCGCATGGGCGTGGGCTACGTCGACACGCCGGCCGGCTACTGCTGGCACAACGAGACGCCCGACATTCCCGCCGGCAGCCTGCTGTTCCTCACCACCGACGGCTTGCTCGACCAGATCGGCGGCGCGCGCGACATCGCCTACGGCAAGCGGCGCATGCGCGAGCAGCTGCTGGCGCGGCGCGACGCGCCGGCCGGCGAGGTGGCGGCGGCGCTGCTGCAGGACAGCGCCGCGTGGCAGGGAAAACAGCCGCGCCGCGACGACCTGACCTTTTTCTGTTTCCGCCTGTAGTTTGGGCGCCATCGAGCCACCTTATCAACAAGAAACCGGGTCACCGGCTAGCCAGGAGCACGCACGTGCTGTACGAAGAATTCAACGAGTTTTGGGATGTGGCGCGCAAGCGCAACATCATCTTTTTTTACGTGGGCTATTTCTCGCAGCACGTGGTCAGCGCCATTTCCGAAACCATCAAGGCGCGCCTCGATACGGCCGGCGCGGCCGGGCCCACGCGGCGGCGCATCTTTTCCTCGTTCATCGAGATGTCGCAAAACATCATGCATTATTCGGCCGACAGCCTGACGCCCGACGCGCAGCTGGACCAGCAGATGCGGCGCGGCTCATTCTGCATCGGCACGCGCGGCGACAGCTTTTTCCTGCTGTGCGCCAACCCCGTCTCGACGGACAACGTGGCGCAGATCCGCGCCCGCCTGGAGCCGCTGCACACGATGACGATGGAAGAAATCCGCCTCGCCTACAAGAAGGCCCTGCGCGAGGAAGCGCCGTCCGACAGCAAGGGCGCGGGCCTGGGTTTTCTGACCATGGCGCGCGACGCCAGCGAGCCGCTGGAATTCGAATTCGTCCAGGACCCACAGGAGCCTGGCCACACCATCTTCTGCATCAAAGCCATCATTTGAAAGAGCCGACTCAGGAAAGCATATGCAATTACCGTCACCACTGTTCATCGCCGCGACCCCGAGTTCGCCCGAAATCGACTTCCGTTTCGAGCAGCACACCCTGTCGATCAAGGGCGAGTCGTATCCGGAAAACGCGGCCGCCTTCTATGGCCCGCTGATCGCCGCCGTGCGCGCCTACCTGGAAGACTGCCGCGCAGCAGCCATCACCGTCAACGTCTCGCTGGCCTACTTCAACAGCTCCAGCACGAAGATGCTGTTTACCCTGTTCGACACTCTGAACCAGGCGGCCGTGGACGGCAACCAGGTGCGCCTGAACTGGTATCACGACGAGGACGACGACACCATCCTGGAATTCGGCCAGGAGCTGCAGCAGGACTTTACGGCGCTGGACTTCCACGACCATCCCGTGCAGGGCAGCTAGGGCATGCGCGCCGCCATCTCCGAGGCCGGACCGGAACCCGACCTGTTCACCGTGGAAGCGGCGGCGCTGGCTGCCGCGCGCCGCATGCACGCCGACCTTCACGCCAGCGGCGAGGCGCAGCGCCGCGTGCTCGGTGAACTGATCGTTCACTACGAGCGGCTGATGCGCGAGACGCGCCGGCTGATCGGCCGCAGCGACCGCGCCGAGCGCGACATGCATCTGCTGAACCGCCAGTTGCAGACCCTGGCCGGCCAGCTCGAATACCGCGCCACGCACGACCCGCTGACGGGCGCCCTGAACCGCGGCGCCGTGATCGACCATGCGTCGCGCTGCCTGGCGCAGGGCGACATGGCGCTGATCGTGCTCGATATCGACCTGTTCAAGCAAGTCAACGACGACTTCGGTCACCCGGCCGGCGACGGCGTGATCCAGGCCGTGGTCGACTGTCTAAAAGGGTTGTTGGGACAGGAAACGGCCATCGGCCGGGTCGGCGGGGAAGAGTTTTCCGTGGTCTGGCCCACCTCTTCGCGCGACGAGGCGGCGCAAGTGGCGCAGCGCATCTGCGAGACGGTCGGCCGCCAGCGCCATGCGGCGCCCATCACGCGCGCCATCACCATCAGCGTGGGCCTGAGCTGGAACCGCGCCGGCACGCCGTTCGACAAGGCCTACAGCCATGCGGACCAGGCCCTGTACCAGGCCAAGCGCGAAGGACGCAACTGCGTGCGCCAGTGGCTGGAAAGCTGAAGCGGCGCAATCAGCGCAGCTGTTCGCGCGCCATGCTGCCGTCGCGGCGCATGGCCGCCGCCGCCCGCTGCATGGCGGCCACCTGCGCCTCGGGCACCTTGAGGTTGCAGGCCAGGTAAGTCTGCACGCGGTTGAAGGTCAGCAGGGGTACCACCTTGCCCTCCCACTCCTTGCCGACGAAAGGCTTGCTGCCCACCGCCAGGCCGACGGCCCACAGGTCGATGCGCCCCAGCAGCAGCTTTTGCGGATTGAGCCACTCCTGCGTGACGGGCGCCACGTTCATGCCGTGCTGGCGCAGGTAATCGTCGCGCGCGTCGCCCAGCACCGTGCCGATCACCAGGCCGCGCGCATCGGCCAGGGTGCGCAGCGCCAGATGCCGCTCGGCCAGGCCATACAGTATCCACTCCGCTTCGTTGAGGGGGCCGATCCAGCGAAATTGCGCTTCGCGCTCTTGCGTGCGGGTGGTGGAAAAGATGCAGGTATCAGGCTCGCGCAGCGCCTGCGCATACGCGCGCTTCCACGGCAGCAGTTCCATCGTATAGCCGACGCCGGCACGCGCCATGATCTCGCGCACCTTCATCGTTTCGCGTCCTACGACGACATTGCCTTCCATCATGCTCGACGGCGGCAAATGCTCGCCGACGATACGCAGGCCCGCCGCCCCGGCCGCCACCGGCAGCAACAGCGCCGCCAGCAGCCATGCCATGCTTGCTTGTTTCATGCTTGCCTTCTTCTACCACAGGGGATACGCATCCCTGCCACCTGCCCGATGGTATCATCGGCCCCCGCCAGCCATGGCCGAACGTTATCAATTAAACCATTATTTTTCCGTAACGTGGCTCAGGGCCAACGCCGGGATCATCATGCGAGGGGGAAGATGGCGAGAAAGACAAGTGGCGGAAAACAGTAGGAGTCGAACCTACGGGAGAACGTCTGACGCCCTCCACCGGGTTTGAAGCCCGGCCACATCACCGGATGAGTGTGCTTTCCGCGGTGCCTGAGCTAGTCGTTGGGCAAGGCTGCGGTGTAGGACCACAATGCTTGCGGACGCAACAAATGCCCATTGCCAACACGGCGAGTATAACCGACGCGGTCGAAGAACTCCAGAACCTGGATCGCCCGCTTGCGGCCCAGGCCGCTGGCATCGCGGAAAGTGGCCGCGCCCACGGCGCCATTGCCGGCTGGCAAACCGGCATCCTCTTCCGCCTGGCGCGCCAGTTCCCGCACCAGCTGCGCCAGCCCGGCCAGCGCCGCCTGGTGATAAAACAGGTCGTGCACCACCTGGCTGATCTGCCCTGCCTTGGCCAGTTTGCGCAAGAGCCGGCGCGTGTCGTCCTCGGCCAGGCCGAAGTCGCGCGCCAGGTCGCGCGTCCAGGGCGGATCGGCACGCCCCTGCTCCAGCGCGGCCAGCAAGGGCTCGGCCATCGCCTGCTCCTGCGGCGTGAGTTCCACGCTGTGCGTCGGCAAGTGCAGACTGGCGCCGCGCGCCAGGATGCCGCCCTGCGCCAGCAAGCCTTCGATCAGGCGGCTCCACAAGGCGTCTTCCATCTCCGCGTCGACGATGCGTTTCAAACGCCACAGTTCCGGCCCCGCCTCGTCGGGGGCGCGCGCATGGAACACCGCCAGGGCGGCCAGCACCCGCTCTTGCAGCGCCAGCAAGGCTGCTGGCGCCAGCAGCAGGGCGTCGTCGCCGCGCAGGGCAATGCGACGCGTGTCGGGCGGCAGCGCGATGGCGTCCGCCGGCAGCAGCGACAGCCGCACCAGCAGCGACTCGCGCAGCCCCAGCGGGCTTTGCGCCAGCAGGGCCGCATAGTCGCCCTGCGCCACAAACGCGGCCAAGGCATCGAGCCAGGCCAGGCGCGCCGGGCTGCGGCGCTTGCGCGCGGGGCCGAACGGGTCGAGCACCATGCCGCCGCCCACCGTCTGCGTCGCCTGCGCATTACGCACGACGAAACGGTCGCCCGGCACGCCGTGCATGGGAGCGTCGAACACCAGCTGCACCCTGCCCGTCTGGCCCGGCGACAGGGTTTCGCCATCGAGCATGACGGCGCGCGCCAGCTGGTGCGCGGCGCCCAGGTGTACGTGCAGCGGCGACCAGGCTTTCAGCTGCACGCCGGCGTCGGGCAATAGCGTCAGTTCCACGTCGAGGCGCTCGGAGCAGTGCGCCAGTGCCGGCGCGACGATCCAGTTACCCCGTTCGATGCGTTCGCGGTCGATGCCGGCCAGGTTCAGCGCCAGGCGCTGGCCCGCCATGCCCGTCTCGGCCGCGCGGTTCTGCGCATGGATGCTGCGCACGCGCGCCGGCGCGCCGCCGGGCGCCAGCTGCAGGCTGTCGCCCACCTGTGCGCGTCCCGCCAGCGCCGTGCCGGTGACGATGGTGCCCTGCCCCGACAAGGTGAACACGCGGTCCACGCCCAGGCGGAACAGCCGGCGCTCGTCGCGTTGCGGCAGGCTGCGCGCCACCTGCGTCAGGTGCGCCAGCAAGGCCGCCACGCCCCCATCGCTGTCGCGATGGGCGGCGGTGGGGAAGATCGGGCTGCCCGCCAGCGGCGTGCCGGCCAGCAGCGCCTCGATGTCCGCCTCCACCTGCGCCACGCGGGCGCTGTCTGCGCGGTCGATCTTGGTCAATGCCACGGCGCCGCGCGTCACGCCCAGCAGCTGCAAGATGGCCAGGTGCTCGTGCGTCTGCGGCATGATGCCATCGTCGGCCGCCACCACCAGCAGGGCGAAGTCGATGCCCGTCACGCCGGACGCCATGGTGCGAATGAATTTTTCGTGGCCCGGCACGTCGATCACGCCCAGCACCGTGCCGTCCGCCAGCGGCAGATAGGCGTAGCCGAGTTCAATCGAGATGCCGCGCGCCTGCTCTTCCTTCAGCCGGTCCGTGTGCACGCCCGTCAGCGCGCGCGTGAGGGTCGTCTTGCCATGGTCGATATGGCCTGCGGTGCCGACGATCATGCGGACAACCCGGCCAGCTGCGCGATGAAGGCCGTCTCGTGCGCCGCGTCCAGGCAGCGCAAATCGAGCCACAGCGTGTCCTGGCCGATGCGGCCGATCACGGGGCAAGGCAAGGCGCGCAGGCGCTGTTCCAGCACACCCAATGGGTTGCTCAGGCGCGAGCCGGGGGCGCTGCGGATGGCCAGGCCAAAGCTGGGCAGCTGGTCGACGGGCAAGGCGCCGCTGCCGATCTGGCTTTGCATGGCTTCGGCCGTGACCACATAGGCGACACCGAGCACGCCTTGCAACTGCGGCAGCAGGGTTTGCGCCTGCGCGCGCATGGCGGCGGCGGGGCGCGTCAAGAGGCGCAAGGTGGTCAGGCGTTCGGCCAGCAAGTCCGGCGCGCGGTACAGCTGCAGCACGGGGGCCAGGGCCGCCAGGGTGAGCTTGCCGACCCTCAGTGCGCGTTTCAAGGGATTGCGCTTGATTTGCGCGATCAGGTCGGCGCGGCCGACGATGACGCCGCACTGCGGACCACCGAGCAACTTGTCGCCGCTGAAGGTCACCAGGTCGGCGCCCGCCGCGATGGTTTCGCGCACCGTCGTTTCATGCGGCAAGCCGTACTGCGCCAGGTCGACCAGGGTACCGCTGCCCAGGTCCACGGCCGTGGGAATCGCGTGTTGCGCCGCCAGCGGCACCAGTTCGTCGAGCGCCACGCTTTTCGTGAAACCCGTGATCGCGTAATTGCTGCAATGGACCTTCATCAGCAAGGCCGTGTCTTCATTCACGCCATTCGCGTAATCGGCCAGGTGCGTGCGGTTGGTGCTGCCCACTTCGCGCAGCACGGCGCCCGCGCGCGTCATCACGTCGGGGATGCGGAAGGCACCGCCGATTTCCACCAGTTCCCCGCGCGAGACGATCACTTCCTTGTTCTGCGCCAAAGTGTTCAGCATCAGCAGCACGGCGGCCGCGTTGTTGTTGACGATGGTGGCCGCTTCGGCCCCCGTCAGTTCGCGCAGCAGTTCCTCGACCAGGTCGTCGCGGTCGCCGCGCTTGCCCGTTTCCAGGTCGAATTCCAGGTTCATCGGCCACTGCAGCGCCTCGACCACGGCGTGCACGGCGGCGTCGGGCAGCAGCGCGCGGCCCAGGTTCGTGTGCAGCACGGTGCCCGTCAGGTTGAACACGGGGCGCAGCCGCGGGTGCGCTTGCGATTGCAGCCGTTCGTCCACCTGCGCGACGATGGCGGCGATTGACGCGCCCTCTTCGCAGACTGCACCGGCGAGCATGGCCGTGCGCAGGTCGGCCAGCACGGAGCGCGCGCAGGCCAGGGTCTGCGCGCGGCCGTATGCGGCGATCAGCTCAAGGCAAGCCGCGTCGCCCAGGATGCGGTCCACCGACGGCAGGCGCACGGTCTGCCCCGTCGTCATGCTTGCTGGCCCTCGCCGCTTTCGCCCTTCCCCAGCCACAGCAGCGGATTGCCGCTGGCGCGCTGGTAGCCCGCTTCGCCCACCAGCAGGTCGAGCATCAGGCTGGCCAGGTCGTCGGCCAGCGGTTCCACGTTGTAATCGTGTTCCTGGTTGAAGACCTTGCGGTAGGTATGGCAGTCGTCGCAGGTTTCCGCGCGCGCCACCTTCTTCGGGTCATTCGCCTTGTTGGGTAACTTGTCGTCCTTCGCCGCCACGGGGTCGAACGGCGCGGCGTCGGCCGCATCGAGACCCTGGTAGGCGATCTTGCCATTTTGTTCGCAGGTCGAGCACTTCACGCGCACCATATGCCATTCGCTTTCGCAGATGCCGCAATGCAGGTAGCGGTAGCCCTGCGACTGGCCGCCGATGCGGATCACGCTGGCGACGGGGTGCGAGCCGCAGACGGGGCACAGGGTGCCCGTTTCCAGGTCCGGCACGCGCGCGGCGCGCAGTTCGCTGGCCGACACCGACCACAGGATTTGCAGGGCGGCCGCGACGAACGGCGCGTGCATGGGATTGAGGTTGTCGCCGTTTTCATCGAGCACGGCATCGGCGCAGGCGTCCAGCGCTGGCGCGTCGAGCGCGCGCAGTTGCGCCAGCACCTGCGTCAGGCCGCCGGACAGGGCCGGCTGGCGTGCCGCCGTGGCGGCCAGTTCATCGAGCAGGCTGGCAAAGATGTCGCGCCAGACGGGCGGACGGGCGCCGCTGACGGGCAACACCGGCATGCGGTGGGCGATGGCACGGCGCAGCGCATCGGGGTCGGCGGCAGGCACGGCGCCGGGCGCCAGTTTTCCCACCACGGCGGCCTGCGCATCGGCCAGCGCGGCCATCAGCACCAGATAGCCCTGCATGCCCGCGTCGACGGGGATGCCCTTGATATTGCCCTGCGCCAGTTCGCGCAAGCGCAAGGCACGCGCCGTAAACAGGCTGTCAGGCTGCGGCAGCAGCAGGCGCGGAATCGCGTTGTGGTCCAGGCCTTCGATTTCGCCTGGCTGAAGAATACGTTGTACCAATGGAGTTCCCATCAAAAAAGGGGATGTAAAAGTATTTTAATCGATAAAGAGAAAGGGGCCGATCCTGTGGGACCGGCCCCGGCTCTTGCAGCAGGGTATCGCTTACGGCAGCTTAATCCTTGCTGTTGCGTACCACCGCCTCAAACCACTTCGGATGGTGCTTGCGCGCCCAGCCATAGGTGACGGTGCCGCGCACCATGGCGCCGACCGAGCCCTTGACCCAGATCGCCGCGTAGATGTGTACGATGATGGCGCAGATGATGCCGAATGCGCAACCGGCATGCAGCAAGGCGGCAAAGCGCACCACGCCGATCGGGAAATAGAACGCGAAATACGCGCGCCAGATCACGATGCCCGACAGCAGCAAGCCCACCATGCAGAACAGCAGCACGAAGAACAGGATCTTCTGGCCGGCATTGTATTTGCCGATCTTCGGAAGCTTGTCCTCGCGGTTGTTGAGCACGTCATCCATCTGTTTCAGCCACTGCTTGTCGCCGTCCTCGAACTTGTTGTGGTGCCAGAAGCGCACCACGAGGATCGCGAACGAGACGAACATCACCAGGCCGGCAAACGGATGCAAAATGCGCGTCCATTGCCCGCCGCCGAACAGGTTCGCCAGCCACGCCATCGAGGGATGGAACATGGCCAGGCCGGACAGGGCCAGCATGACGAAGGTGATGGCCGTCACCCAGTGATTCGTGCGCTCGTTCGGGTTGTAGCGTTCGATCAAGGGATTGCCATCCTTGTCGCGCAGCTTTCCATCATGCAGGTCACTGTGGCTCATTATGTTCCTCCCGGATGCGCCTGGCTTCTTCCAAAGCCTCGTGCTCTTCTTCCTTGCTCACTTCGTTCGGACCGACACGCGTGTAATGGAAGAAGCCCGCCAGCGCCGTCGCGGCCATGCCGGCCACCGCCAGCGGCTTGGACCAGCCCTTCCAGAAGCCCACCATCGGGCTGATGCGCGGGCGTTCCGGCAAGTTCGAATACAGCTTCGGCTTGTCGGCATGGTGCAGCACGTACATCACGTGCGTGCCGCCCACGCCCAGCGGATCGTACAGGCCCGCGTTCTCGAAACCGCGCGACTTCAGGTCGACGATGCGCTCTTCCGCATGCACCTTCATGTCTTCCTTGGTGCCGAAGACGATGGCGCCCGTCGGGCAGGTCTTCACGCAGGCCGGTTCCTGGCCCACGGCCACGCGGTCCGAGCACAAGGTGCACTTGTAGGCGCGGTCGTCCTTTTTCGAAATGCGGGGCACGTCGAAAGGACAGCCGGCCACGCAGTAGCCGCAGCCGATGCAGTTTTCCTGGTGGAAATCCACGATGCCGTTCGTGTACTGCACGATGGCGCCCGGCGCCGGACAGGCTTTCAGACAGCCCGGGTCCTCGCAGTGCATACAGCCATCCTTGCGGATCAGCCACTCGAGGTTGCCGTCGTTGTTTTCGTGTTCGGCAAAACGCATCACCGTCCACGATTGCGGCGTCAGGTCCGTCGGATTGTCATAGGTGCCATGGTTTTCGCCGACTTCGTCCCGCAAGTCGTTCCATTCCATGCACGCCGTCTGGCAAGCCTTGCAGCCGATGCATTTCGACACATCGATCAGCTTGGCCACGGTGCCCGTCACCGGGCTGCGCGCCTGCGGCGGCGTTACCGTGGTCGCCGACAGGCGCCGGATATCTAAGGATTGCAGTGCCATTATTGAGCTCCCATCATGCTTTTTCCACCTTCACGAGGAAGGACTTGAATTCCGGCGTTTGCGAATTCGCATCCCCCACGCCCGGCGTCAGGGTATTGATCAGATACCCCGGCTTGGCCACGCCCGTAAAGCCCCAGTGCAGCGGCAGGCCGACGGTATGCACCGGCTTGCCCTCGATCATCAACGCCTTGATGCGCTTGGTGACGACGGCCTTGGCGATGATGTGGCCCCGCTTGGAACTGACGCGCACTTCGCCGCCAGCCACCACGCCGATGCTCTTGGCCAGCTCTTCGCCGATTTCAACGAATTGCTGCGGCTGGATGATGGCATTCAGGCGCGCATGCTTGGTCCAGTAATGGAAATGCTCGGTCAAACGGTAGCTGGTGGCCACATGCGGATATTCCTCATGCGTACCGAACATTTTCCGGTCATCGGCGAACACGCGCGCGGCCGGATTGCTGGTCGCCTGCGGGTTTTTCGGATGCATGGGGTTGTAGCCCAGCGGATTTTCGAACGGCTCGTAATGCTCGGGGAACGGCCCTTCGGCCATGGCGCCGCGCGCAAAGAAGCGCGCCACGCCCTCGCCCAGCATGATGAACGGCCCCATGCCGTTTTCCGGCGGTTCGTCGACCTTGAAGTCGGGAATATCGGCCCCGCTCCAGTTCGTGCCATTCCACTCGATCAACTTGCGGGTCGGATCGAAGGCCTTGCCCTTCAAGTCGCACGAGGCGCGGTTGTACAGCACGCGGCGGTTCGCCGGCCACGCCCAGGCCCAGCCCAGGGTCTGGCCGATGCCGGTCGGGTCGCTGTTGTCGCGCCGTCCCATCTGGTTGCCCGCCTGCGTCCAGCTGCCGGCGAAGATCCAGCAACCGCTGGTGGTGGTGCCGTCGTCGCGCAATTGCGCAAACGAGGCCAGCTGTTCGCCCTTCTTCACCAGCAGCTTGGTCGGATCTTTCGGATCGTACAAGTCGGCCAGCGCCTTGCCGTTGAATTCGCGGGCGATTTCTTCCGGCTGCGGGTTATGCGGCTGCGCATAATTCCACGTCAGGTTGACGATAGGATCGGGGAACTTGCCGCCCTCTTTCTTGTACATGCTGCGCATGCGCAGGAACAGGCCGGACATGATCTCCAGGTCGCTGCGCGCCTGGCCCGGCGGTTCGGCCGCCTGCCAGTGCCACTGCAGCACGCGCGAAGAGCTCACCAGCGAACCGCGTTCTTCGGCGAAGCAGCTCGTTGGCAAGCGGAACACTTCCGTCATGATCTTGGTGGGATCGACTTCGTGGTATTGCCCGTGCGCCTTCCAGAATTCGCCCGTTTCCACGGCCAGCGGATCCATGATGACGAGGAACTTCAGCTTAGCCAGCGCTTCCGTGACCTTCTGCTTGTTCGGCGCGGACGCCAGCACATTGAAGCCCTGGCAGATATAGCCCGTCATCTTGCCTTGGTGCATGTTCTCGATGGCTTGCATCAAGTCATACGGCTTGTCGAGTTTCGGCAGATAGTCGAAGGCGTAGTTGTTCTCGGCCGTGGCAAAGTCGCCCCACCACGTCTTCATGAAGCTGACGTGGAACTTGCGGTAATTGCTCCAGTAGCTGAGCTGGTTCGGCCGCAGCGGCTTGGTGGCGCGCGCGGCGATATAGCCGTCGAAATCCTGCTCGCCCTCGTTCGGCAAGGTCATGTAGCCTGGCAACAGGTTCGACATCAGGCCCAGGTCGGTCAAGCCCTGGATGTTCGAGTGGCCGCGCAAGGCGTTCATGCCGCCGCCCGCGATCCCCATGTTACCCAGCAACAACTGCACCATGGCGCCCGTGCGGATGGTCTGCGCGCCCGTCGAGTGGTGCGTCCAGCCCAGCGCGTACAGGATGGTACCGGCGCGTCCCGGCACGGCGGTCGAAGCCAAAGCTTCCGCCACCTTGTGGAACTTGTCGGCCGACACGCCGCACGTCCGTTCGACCATCTCGGTCGTGTAACGCGCGTAGTGCTTCTTCATCATCTGGTAGACGCAGCGCGGGTGTTCCAGGGTCGGGTCGACCTTGGCGTAGCCGTCGTCGCCGATCTCGTAATCCCAGGTGGCCTTGTTGGTGTACTTGCCTTTTTCCTTGTCGAAACCCGAGAACAGGCCGTCCTCGAACGCATAGTCTTCGCGCACGATGAAAGGCATGTCCGTGTAGTTGCGCACGTACTCATGCTGGATCTTGTCGTTCGTCAGCAGATAATTGATGATCGCGCCGAGGAAGACGATGTCCGTGCCGGTACGCGTGGCGCAGTAGTAATCTGCCACGGATGCGGTACGGGTAAAACGCGGATCGACAACGATCAGCTTGGCCTTGTTATGCGCCTTCGCTTCCGTTACCCATTTGAATCCGCAAGGATGTGCTTCTGCTGCATTGCCGCCCATGACCAGGATCACGTCGGCATTCTTGATATCGACCCAATGATTCGTCATCGCGCCACGGCCAAACGTCGGGGCAAGACCTGCCACCGTCGGTCCGTGTCATACACGCGCCTGATTATCAAAGGTCAGCATCCCCATGCTGCGCACTGTCTTGTGGGTCAGATACCCGACTTCGTTGCTGCCGGCGGACGCGGCCAGCATGCCGGTGGAGAGCCAGCGGTTGACGGTCTTGCCGTCGGCATTCTTTTCGATCAGGTTGGCGTCGCGGTCATCCTTCATCAGGCGCGCGATCTTGTCGAGCGCCACATCCCAGGAGATCGGTTGCCATTCCGTGCCGCCCGGTGCACGGTATTCGGGCACTTTCAGGCGGTTCGGGCTGTGGATGAAGTCGACCAGGCTGGCGCCTTTCGGGCACAGCGTGCCGCGGTTCACCGGGTGATCGGCATCGCCTTCCACGTGGATGATGCTGGAGACGGCGTTTTTCGCGCCATCGCCCAGGCCATACAGCAGAACGCCGCAGCCAACGGAACAGTAAGGACAGGTATTGCGGGTCTCGGTCGTGCGAGCCAGCTTGTATTGCCGTACTTCTGCCATCGCCTGCCCCGGCGCAAAACCGAGCAAGGCGAGGCTGGAGCCAGCAATCGTGGCGCCAGTTACCCGAAGGAACTGGCGCCTGGATATCTGAACCATATCAGACCTCTATGATGTGAGTAAATAAAAAGTCATACGGCGTCATGACAGTGTCATATCACCAAGATATAAGCACCATGCCCGTGCCGTATGACGCGTATTTTACCCCTCAAACCCAGTCAAGGCTCAGTCCGCCGGAAAAAATTACTCGCAGTCAACATTAATTTATCCATACCGAATACTTCCTCTAAATGGGCGGGCATGAAAAAACCCGCTCGCGAGCGGGTTTTGAGGGAGTCGGCAAATATTACAGGCTGTAGCGCAAAGTCAGCGCCACATTGCGCGGCGCGCCCGGCAAGCTCAGGTTCGGACTGGAACCGTGGCCGGAAACGATGTAGCGCGTGTCGCCGATATTGTTGATGTTCAGCTGCACTTCATAGCGGCCCGTGCGGTACGAGGCCATGGCGTCGGCCGTCACGTAGCCGGGCAAGACCACCGTGTTGCCCGCATTGGCGAAACGGCTGCCGACGGCATTCGCGCCGCCGCCCACCGTGTAGCCGTGGCCCAGGTCTTTCGTCAGCCACAGGTTGGCCGTATTGCGCGCGGTCAAGGTGGCGCGCTTGCCCTTGACCGGCACTTCTCTGGCGACGGTGCTGCCTGGCACATTGACGCTCTTGTCCTTGGCGATGGAATCGGTGATGGTGGCATCCAGGTAAGCGTAGCCGGCCATCATTTTCCAGCCATCGTGCAAGTCCGCATTGAAGGTCAGCTCCAGGCCATCCGTGCGCTGCGTGCCGACGGGCACGATGCGGTTGGTGATCGGGTCGCTGGTCTTGATATTGTCGCGCTCCAGGCGGAACAGCGAGACGGTGGCGTTGGCGCGGCCGCCCCACAGGTCGTACTTGGCGCCCACTTCCGTGTTGCGCGTGGTTTCCGGCGCCAGGTCGGCATTATTCGCGGCCAGGGCGAAGTTCTCGCCGCTGGGCTGGAACGAACGGCTCCACGACGCGTAGTACGACTGCGCAGCGCCCGGTTGCCAGACGAGACCGGCGCGGGGGCTGTAGGCCGAATCCGTGCGCGACAGGTCCGCCGTCGTCACGCCTAGCGCATTGGCCAGGCGCGACTGCTGCTTGTAGCGGTCGTAGCGCAGGCCGGCCAGCGCCTTCCACTCGTCGCTGAAACTGATGGCGTCCTGCACGTAGGCGGCGGCCGTGTCATAGGTGCCGAAGGTATCGCTGCGCGCGCCCAGCTTGGTCCGGTCGACCAAGGGCAGCACGGGATGGAAAATCGACACGGGTTTCGCAGGTGTCGATACAGCGATGGCGGCCCAGCTGCTGGCATCCTTGTTCTGCTTGCCGAACTCGGCGCCGTACAGCACTTCGTGGCGCAGGCTGCCCGTGACCAGCTTTTGCGTCAGTTCCGTCTGGTTGAACCAGCCGCTCTCGTCACGGTTGAGCTTGGCGTGACCGAGGTTCATCGTGCCCTTGACTTCGTTGACGTTGCCGGAAATATTCGTGTTGTTGCGGTCCAGGTGGTAATCGTAATAGCGGAAGGCATTGCGCAGCGACAAGCTATCGCTGAACTTGTGCGTCAGGGTGGCGGCCGTGGAGACCACGCGCGACTGGCTGAAATCGGCATCGCGGGCATTCGCGGCGCCATAATAGGTGCCCGCATCGACGGCGACGGGACGGCCCTGGTAGGACGGGATGCCGAAGTCCGTCAGGCGGCGGTCTTCCAGGTAGTCGCCCTGCAGCAGCAGTTTCGTCGCGCCCGACAGGCGGATGGCCAAGGAAGGCGCCAGCGCCGTGCGGTTGATGAATTGCTGGTCGCGGTAGCTGTCGGACAATTCGCGCGCGCCCGTGACGCGCCAGTCCACCGTCTCGCCGACACGGCCCACATCGACTTCGCCGCGGCGCCCTGCCGTATTCGTCAGGCTCAATGCCACGTCCGTGATATCGATACCCGGCTTCTTGGTGATGCGGTTGACCAGGCCGCCCGAGGAACCGCGGCCGTACAGCACGGCGGCCGGCCCCTTGATCACTTCCAGGCGCTCGACGTTCGACAGGTCGCGGAAATACAGGGCGTCATCGCGGAAGCCGTCGACGAACTGGTCGCCGATGGCCGTGAAACCGCGGATGAACACCTGGTCGCGCTGGCCGTCGCCCGTGGACAGGCCCACGCCGGGGATATTCTTCATGATGTCCTGGATCGACATGGCGTTCTGGTCGCGGATCACGGCGGCCGGCACCACGTTGATCGTCTGCGGCACGTCGCGCAGGGCCATTTCCGTCTTGGTGCCGCTGGCGGAGGTGGCGGCGACATAGCCATCCTTGTCCTTGGCCGCGGTCACGGTGACGGCGGGCATGCTTTCCTGCGCCCATGCCGCCAATGGCGTGGCGCCGAAGGTCAAGGCGCCCAGTACGGCGATGGTGATCGGTTTGCATCCTGGCTTGCGACGTTGCTGCATACAATTCCCTGGTCAATGGTTTAATACGAATGATTATCATTAGTATTTTATCAGCCGCGAATGGAAAAAGTAAGGCGGAATGTAAGTGATAGTACTTATGGACGAGGGACTTGATGTAAAAAAGCAACAGGAAATCAATATCAAAAAATAATTAAAATTGCCGTAAGAAACTATTTCCGTGCGTCAATGCTATACTTGCGGCTTGCTGGGCAACGGTCAGCCTGACCGGCATGCCCCCTGCTTCACCTCCAACGCCACGCTCAGCGCGGCGCGCCGCACAGCCATCACGCGGCACCCGAAGACCCCGATCCCCTGCGCCTTGCGGCGCCTGTCCGCCCCTGCTGGCGGCGGCGATCATGACTATTAAACTGTTAGGAATTACATGAAAAACCTGAACATCGGCAGCCGCCTTGGCGTCGGCTTTGCTGTCGTATTGCTGTTGCTTGCTGCCTTGACCATCACCGCCCTCGTGCGCATGCAAACGGCCAGCGACCTGACTTACCGCCTGATCAATACCAGCATCAAGAACCAGCGCATGGTGGCCGAATGGTCGAAGATCATCGAACTCAACAGCGTGCGCGGCGTCGCCTCGTTCGAAATCACCGATCCTGTCGTGCGCGCCAAGATCGAGGAAGACCTGAAGGTCGATGCGGAACGTTCCAGCAAGCTGCAGGACGACATCATCGCCTCCTTGCTCAACCCGGCCGTGATCGAGCAGTTCAAGGTCGTGCGCAAGGTGCGCACCGACTACGTGACGACGCGCGCGCGCGCCTTCAAGATGAAGGCCGACGGCGACGTAGCCGGTGCCAAGATCGTATTCGAGAAGGAAGTCGCACCGATCACCGTGGCCTACCTGGCCGAAGTGAAACGCTTTGCCGGCATGCAGATCAAGGCTGCCGACGGCGTCGGCGCCAGCATCATCGAGGCTTACAGCGGCACGCGCATCTTCCTGATCACCATGGGCGTGCTGGCCGTGCTGATGGGCATCGGTTTTGCGTGGTGGATCACGCGCTCGATCACCGGCCCCATCCGCGACGCCGTGAAAGTGGCGGAAACCGTGGCAGCTGGCGACCTGAGCAGCACCATCACGGTGCAGGGCCGCGATGAAACGGCGCAGCTGATGCACGCCCTGAAAACCATGAACGACAGCCTCGTCGGCATCGTGGGCCAGGTGCGCAGCGGCACCGACACCATCGCCACGGCGTCCGCGGAAATCGCCGCCGGCAACCAGGACCTGTCGTCGCGCACGGAACAGCAAGCCAGTTCGCTGGAAGAAACGGCCTCGTCGATGGAAGAATTGACCTCGACCGTGAAACAGAATGCGGACAACGCGCGCCAGGCGAATAAGCTGGCCGGCGACGCGGCCGGCATCGCCAGTCGTGGCGGCGCCGTGGTGGCCGAAGTGGTCGCCACCATGGGCGAGATCAATACCTCGTCGAAGAAAATCGTCGACATCATCTCCGTCATCGACGGCATCGCCTTCCAGACCAACATCCTGGCCTTGAACGCGGCCGTGGAAGCGGCGCGTGCCGGCGAACAGGGCCGCGGCTTCGCCGTCGTGGCAACCGAGGTGCGCAACCTGGCGCAGCGCTCGGCGGCGGCGGCAAAAGAAATCAAGGGCTTGATCGACGATTCCGTGCAAAAGGTCGACGTGGGCACGGACCTGGTCGACAAGGCGGGCAAGACGATGGAAGAAATTGTGCAAAGCATCGGCTTCGTCACGTCCATCATGAGCGAGATCAGCAACGCCAGCGAAGAGCAAAGCGCGGGCATCGAGCAAGTCAACCAGGCCATTTCCGAAATGGACCAGGTGACCCAGCAAAATGCGGCCCTGGTGGAAGAAGCCTCGGCAGCGGCAGAAGCGATGCAGGAACAGGCGAGCGAACTGGCACAGGTGGTCAGCGTGTTCCGCCTGGACGCCAACGCGGCGGCCACCGACCGCTTCAGCGCCAAGGCGGCGCAGCGCAGCGCGCCGGCAACCCCGGCAGCGCCAGTCCGCAAGGCCTCCATCCCTGCCCTGCGCCTGCCCGCGACGCGCGCCAGCGGCAAGGCAACGGCACCTGCCGAAGGCGAGTGGGAAGAGTTTTAAAGCTGCTGCAAGCCGCGCGGCATCAAGCCGCGCCGGCTTGCGCTGTGGCGATCAGTGCCGCCAGCTCGCGCGGCGCGGATTGCCCCAGAAATGCCAGCGCCAGCGCCTCCGGATCGATGGCGGCGTCCATCGGCAAGCCATGCTCGAAGCCGCCTACCATGATGCGGCAGAAATGCGGCGATTCGGCCCGCGTTTCCACATACCAGCAACCCGCATGGCGCTGCACGAAGTATTCGCCGATAAAGTAGCCGAGCATGGTCTTCACCCATTGCCAGCTCTCGTCGCGGATGACGATGGTGCGCATGGCCGCATCGATGTACGGCAGGTACTCGGCCGCGTTGCTCAGCACTTCGTGCGCGGGCTGGATGCCCAGGCGCTCGACAAAACTCACCAGCGACGCACCCAGCGCGTCATAGTAGGCATCAAAAGCCGTCTGGCTTTGTTGCAATAATTGTTCTTGTTCGTACGACAGCATTCACACTCCACAGACATTCGACAATTCCGCCCATCCCGAGAAATCGGGCGGAGCAGACTTTCCCATATTTTACGCCACGCTCACATCCACCCCGGCCCGCTGCAGCAAGGCCTGGTTACGGGCGGACAGATGCGTCACCTGCAGGTGCTTGCCGGCCTTGTCGTAGCGCTCATACAAGGCTTCGATGGCGGCGATGGCCGAGTGATCGGCCATGTGCAGATGCCGGCAATCGAGGATGACGCGGGCCGGATCGGCGGCCGGCTGGAACAGTTCCTGGAAATGCGTGGTCGAGGCGAAAAACAGGGTGCCGTGCGGCAGGTACACGCGCACGCCGGAGCTGCCATCATCGATGTCGGCGCGCATCTCGCGCGCATGTTGCCAGGCAAAATTCAAGGCGGCAATCACGATGCCGCACAGCACCGCCATCGCCAGGTCCGTAAACACCGTGATCACCGTCACGGCGACGATCACCAGCGCATCCTGCAGCGGCACCTTGCCCAGCACGCGCAGGGAACCCCAGGCAAACGTCTGCTGCGCCACGACGAACATCACGCCCACCAGCGCGGCCAGCGGAATGCGTTCGATCAGCGGCGAGAGGAACAGGATGAACAATAAAATCATCACGCCGGCCGTGACGCCCGACAGGCGCGAGCGGCCGCCCGAGCTCAGGTTGATCATGGTCTGCCCGATCATGGCGCAGCCGCCCATGCCGCCAAACAGGCCCGACACGACGTTCGAGGCGCCCAGGGCGATGCATTCGCGATTGGGCTGGCCCCGCGTTTCCGTTATCTCATCCGTGAGATTAAAGGTGAGCAAGGTTTCCAGCAGCCCCACCATGGCCATCAGCGCCGCATACGGAAAGATGATGTGCAAGGTGGCCATGTCCAGCGGCACCGTGGGCCAATGCAGGGCCGGCAAGCCGCCGGCGATATGCGCGAGGTCGCCCAGGGTGCGCGTGGGCAGGTGCAGGAAATGGCTGAGCACGCCCACGCCCAGGATGGCCACCAGCGCGGGCGGCACGGCGCGCGTGATGCGCGGCAACACGTAGACAATGGCCATGGTGAGCAGCACCAGCGCACCCATCGCATACAAGGGCGTGCCTTGCAGCCATTGTTCACCCTGCGGCGTGGCCTGGCGAAAGTGTTCCAGCTGGGCCATGGCGATGACGATGGCCAGGCCATTCACGAAGCCCAGCATCACCGGGTAGGGCACCATGCGTATCAACTTCCCAAGGCGCAAGAGGCCGAACAGCGCCATGATGATGCCGCTCAGCACCACGGTCGCCAGCAGGTATTGCACGCCATGCTGGGCCACCAGCGCCACGATGACGACGGCCATGGAACCGGCCGCGCCGGAAATCATGCCGGGGCGCCCGCCAAAGATGGCCGTGAATGCGCAGATGATGAAGGCGCCATACAGGCCCATCAGGGGATTCAACTGCGCCACCAGGGCAAAGGCGATGCATTCCGGCACCAGCGCGAACGAGGTGGTCAGGCCCGCCAGGACGTTTTTTTGTATGTTCGAGAACCACTCTTCCCGAAAAGTTGCGTTGATCATTGATGCGTATCCAAAGTCGGAACAGAGAAATGCCGGCCTGATGAAAAATAACCAGGCGCAGCCAAGCCAGCGGGCGTCACAGAAAAGTTGCGCTGAGGTTGAACGGAGCAGGAAAGTCGTCAGTGACTACATCGGTCTGGCGGAAAGGGGAAGTTTCATCAAGGCGCCAGGCGGCGCGGCTGAGCTTGCCGGCATTATACAAGATGCACAGCGGGCAAAGTCTGGCGAGAGCGCAGACAAAAAAATAGCCCACTCGAAAGTGGGCTATTTTTTTCATCTGGAGGCGAGGACGGGAATCGAACCCGTCTAAACGGCTTTGCAGGCCGCTGCATAACCTCTTTGCTACCTCGCCAGAGGAACTGCTTGGATGCGCCTTGCGGCCCACCTTGAAAACTGGAGCGGGAGAAGAGTCTCGAACTCTCGACCTCAACCTTGGCAAGGTTGCGCTCTACCAACTGAGCTACT